>NZ_JCAXEA010000010.1:0-169187 GCF_059759125.1 Arthrobacter sp. GQ119
GCCGAGCGGGTGGGGCCAGACACCAACGCCCCTCATCACCCGCTGTCCGGAACCAGACGCCCCTCACCCAGGTGCCGCCGTCGTCCTTTTCTACCGTTATTGGCCTGCGGTGACCCGGAGGCCCGTCCGCTGAAGGCGGAATCCAGTGTCAAAGCCGCCGAATTCCGGTGATTTAGGTCAAAAAGTCGCGGAAACACGGGGAATTTGTCCCCCTCAGCGGTGCAAGCTGGTAAGTTTTCGAACAGTGGCTTGCACGCACGCCGTGTGCAGGCTCCAGAGATCCAAAGCGTCCAGGAGGACATAAATGGCTAAGAACCGTAGTGAACTTGTTGCAGAAGTAGCAGGCAAGGCAGGCACCAGCCAGGCAGCCGTCAACTCCGTGCTCGATGCACTGTTCGAGGTTTTCGAATCTTCCGTCGCCTCCGGCGAGAAGATCACCATCCCGGGCTGGCTCGCAGTTGAGCGCACCGACCGTGCAGCCCGCACTGGCCGCAACCCGCAGACCGGCGAGACCATCCAGATTGCAGCCGGCCACAGCGTCAAGCTGACCGCTGGTTCCAAGCTGAAGGCCGCTGTTTCCAACAAGAAGTAGTCTTTGCACACAGCTCAGCGGGGCGGCAACCATCCGGTTGCCGCCCCGCTTGCGTTTAACCTTCGGCGTGCCCGGATTCACTCCTGCCGATTCGCCGCGCAGGCGGCGTTAGCGGACAATGGATAGGTGCCCTCAGCCGGAGAATCCCGTACCACACAGTCTGCCCCCAAACCGGGCAGCGGGTTGAACCAGGCCAGCGCCGGGCTCGGCATCACACATGCCTGGCAGCTGGCAGGTCTCGCTGCGCTGTTTCTTGGGCTCGTTGCAGCCTTGCTCTTCACGGGCGCGGCCATGGCCCCTGAGGTCTCCGATCCAGGCGCACTGGTGCGCTGGGGCCTTCCCGCCAGCAAGGCGATCCATAACGTCTCGCTGGCAACAGTGATCGGCGGGCTCATCTTCGCCGCAGGCATTCTGCCCCGGACTGTGGACCGCCGCCGCGCCAAGGACGATGACGCCCCTGAGCACCCGGCCTTCTCCCGGGCCTTGGCCATCGCGGCCGCAGCCGGCGTGGCTTGGACGCTGTCGTCCATCGCCGTCCTGGTGCTCACCTATGCTGATGTGGCGGGCCAGGGTGTCTCTGGCGACGCGGAGTTCACCAGGGCACTCGTTTTCTTCATGACCGACATTCCCACCGGACGCGCCTGGCTGACGGTGACCATCATCGCGGCCGTAGTCACCACCGCCCTGTTCGGTGTCCGGTCATTGACTGGCCTGGCACTGACCCTGCTGCTGGCGCTGATCGGGCTGACGCCCACGGCCCTCATCGGCCACTCCGCAAGTTCGAACGACCACGAGGGAGCCATCAGCTCACTTGGACTCCACCTGGTGGGTGTCAGCGTCTGGGTGGGCGGCATCATCGTGCTTGCCCTGCTCTCCGGCCTTGTCTCCGGTACTCGCAGCTCCGCGGGTGGCGCGGTGGTGTCCCGCCCGGGTGGAACCTCGGACATCACCGAACCCACGCTGCGGCGGTTCTCCTCGCTTGCGGGATTCGCCTTTCTGCTGGTCTTTGCCTCCGGCGTGGTCAACTCCACCGTCCGGGTTGCCAGCTGGGCCGATCTGTTCGGCTCCCCCTACGGCCAGCTGATCGTGGCGAAGACCGCCGCCACCGTCGTTCTCGGCGGCATCGGGTTCATGCACCGGCAATGGGTAATACCGCAGCTGAACCGCAAGGGTGCGGGCGTGTCCTCGCGCCGCGTGCTCTGGCAGCTGATTCTCATTGAACTCCTCATCATGGGGGCCACCTCGGGAATCGCCGTGGCACTCGGCCGCTCCGCGCCCCCGGAACCCACCACCTATGCCCCTGACGCCTCGCCGGCATTTATCCTGTCCGGCTACGAACTGCCCCCGGAACTGACTCCGGAACGCTGGCTCACCGAGTGGCGGGTGGACTGGATCTGGGTAGCGGTCGCCGTATTCGGGCTCGCCTCCTACTTCCTGGGCGTGGCCAAGGTCCGCGCCCGCGGGGACAAATGGCCGATCTTCCGCTCCGTGAACTGGGTGGTCGGCCTGCTGGTGCTGACGTACATCACCTCAGGGGCACCGGCGGTCTACGGGCGCGTGCTGTTCTCTGCGCACATGGTGGACCACATGGCCCTCACCATGGTGGCACCGCTCTTCCTGGTCCTCGGTGCACCCGTCACGCTCGCCCTGCGGGCCCTCCCCGCCAGGACCGACGGCTCCCGCGGCCTCCGCGAGTGGCTCCTCGTCTTCGTCCACTCGAAGTTCTCGCAGCTCGTGACGCACCCGCTCTTCGCCGCGGCCAACTTCGCCGGCTCGATCGTGCTGTTCTACTACTCCGACGCGTTTGGCTTCGCAATGCGCGAGCATGTGGGCCACGAGCTGATGATCCTGCACTTCGCACTGACCGGGTACATCTTCGTGCTCAGCATGATCGGCACCGATCCGCTGCCGCGGCGCGCACCGTACCCGCTGCGACTCGTGCTTCTGCTGGCCACCATGGGCTTCCATGCCTTCTTCGGCGTCGCCATCATGGGCGGCACCGGGCTGCTCGCGGCGGATTACTTTGGCAACCTTGGCCGGGAGTGGGGACCATCAGCCATTGTGGACCAGCAACTGGGCGGGGCCGTGGCATGGGGCATCGGCGAAGTGCCCACGCTGCTGGTGGCGATCGGCGTCGCCGTCATGTGGTCCAGGTCCGACGCGAGGGAGACGCGCCGCACCGACCGGGCGGCGGACAGGAATAACGACGCCGATCTCACCGCTTACAACGATATGTTTGCCAAATTGGCGGAACGCGATGCCAAGCTGGCTGAACGCAACTCAAAGCTGGAAGGACGCTGATGAGCGAAACCGTACGCACCCACCACCGGGTCCGCGCCTCCGAACTGGTGGGCCGCAACTGGCTCAACACCGGCGGCAAGACCCTGGACCTGGAGGCCCTGCGCGGCAAGATCGTCCTCCTGGATTTCTGGACCTTCTGCTGCATCAACTGCCTTCACGTCCTCGAAGAGCTCCGCCCGCTTGAGGAAAAATACTCCGACGTCCTGGTGACGGTGGGCGTCCACTCCCCGAAGTTCGAGCATGAGGCCGATCCCGTGGCCCTCGCCGCAGCCGTGGAGCGCTACGAGATCCACCACCCGGTCCTTGACGACCCCGAGCTGGACACCTGGAAGGCCTACACGGCCCGCGCCTGGCCCACGCTGGTGGTCATCGACCCCGAGGGCTACATCGTGGCCCACCTCTCCGGCGAAGGCCACGCCGACGGCCTCGGCGTGCTGATCCCCGAGCTCATCGCCAAGCACGAAGCCCGGGGGACACTCCACCGCGGCAGCGGCCCCTACGTCGCGCCGGAGCCCACGTCGGGCACCCTCCGCTTCCCGGGGAAGGCCCTGTTCCTCCCCGCCGGTCGGGGCTCGGCTCCCGGAAAGCCCGACGACGGCGCCGCCGGCCGGGGTGCCGGCACATGGCTGGTCACGGATACGGGCCACCACCGGGTCGTGGAGCTCGACGCCGACTTCCACACGGTACTCGGCACGTTTGGCACCGGCGCGAAGGGGTACGCCGACGGCGCGGGGAATGCACTGGACTCCCGTGAGCCGGTCGCGGAATTCAACGAACCCCAGGGCCTTGTCCTGCTGCCGGAAGACGTGGCAGCGAAGACGGGCTACGACGTCGTGATTGCCGACTCCGTCAACCACCGCCTCAGGGGGCTGTCCCTCGCCGACGGAACCGTCACCACGCTCGCCGGCAACGGTGTGCAGCGCCTGCTGGAGACCGGTCCCGCCCGCGTGGACGAGGACGCCGCCGGCTTCACCGGACGCCTCAGCGACCACCCGCTCGAGGTCTCCCTCAGCTCACCGTGGGACGTTGTCTGGTCTTCCAAGCTCAACGCCGTGGTGATTGCCATGGCCGGCGTGCACCAGATCTTCAGCTTTGAACCGCTGACCGGGGAAGTGTCCATCATCGCCGGCAACGGCCTTGAAGGACTCCTCGACGGACCCGCCCACGAAGCCT
Organism: Arthrobacter sp. GQ119; assembly: GCF_059759125.1. Lineage (NCBI taxonomy): Bacteria > Bacillati > Actinomycetota > Actinomycetes > Micrococcales > Micrococcaceae > Arthrobacter > Arthrobacter sp. GQ119. The sequence goes on from NZ_JCAXEA010000010.1 coordinate 4,067, forward strand.
GGTTCGCCCAGCCGTCCGGCCTTGCCGAGGACGCGGACGGCAACATCTGGGTGGCCGACTCAGAGACCTCTGCCCTCCGGAAGCTGGTCATTGGCGACGACGGGACGGTCACTGTTGAATCCGCCGTAGGCAAGGGACTCTTCGACTTCGGGTTCCGCGACGGCGAAGCTGCCGAGGCGCGCATGCAGCACCCGCTCGGCGTCACTGTGCTCCCGGACGGTTCCGTCGCCATTGCCGACACCTACAACGGTGCCGTGCGCCGTTACGACCCCGCGACCAAGACTGTTTCGACCCTCGCCCGCGGGCTCCTGGAACCCTCCGACGTCATCGTCGACCACACCCGGGTGGCAGGCAAGGAACCGCTCCTGGTGGTGGTCGAGGCCAACAAGCATCAGCTGGTCTACGTGCCCATCCCCAAGGAAGCCCAGCAGGTGGACGAAGGCGCGGTCCAGACGCACCGGCCCAAGAGCCCCGTGGCACCGGGCCTGCTGGACCTGACAGTCCGCTTCGAGGCGCCCACCGGCCAGAAGCTCGATGACCGCTGGGGCGACCCCACGCAGCTGAAGATTTCGTCCACCCCTCCGGAGCTGCTCGTGGCGGGCGGCGGCACGTCCGTGGGCCTGCTCCGCACCCTGGAGCTGGCCTCCGACGTACCCGAGGGCGTGCTGCACATTACGGCGCGCGCCGCGGCCTGCGACGGGCCCGAGACTGAGGACGGCGAGATCCCGGACCATGCCGCATGCCACCTGTACCAACAGGACTGGGGCATCCCGGTGGTGCTGCAGGCCGACGGCGACGCAGAACTCGTGCTGGACCTCCGCGGCATGGACTGATCCTGCCGCCTTGTGCTGAACCGGCCCGGTTTTCGACCCTCATGGGTTGAGGACCGGGCCGGTTCTGTTCCTGGCGGGTTCAAAAGTGGGCCAGTGCGTCAGCGGCCCGGCTCTGGCAACTGCGTCCGCCGGCCCAGCCCCATTACTGGCACAGCAACGGGAGGAATGCGGTCCGGTGCGTCAGCCGCCTCAAAGCTGGGCCAGTTGGGCGGCCGGGCTGGAGAGCCGTGCTGGACAGCGTCCTGGAAGGCCGCCTAGAAGCTGAGGAGCGGCGTGACCTTGATGGTGTCGCCGTCGATGTCCAGGCGCGTCGTGAAGCTGAAATCGTGCTCCACGTCCAGGGGCGAGACGCCGCCTGTGAAGAGGTCGACCTGCTCGGCGGTGATCCTGGCCTTGCCGTCCAGGGGCGCAACCACCCACTTGCCCTCGAACGGCTCAATGCTGATCCTCGGGTACTCGGTGATGCTCCACTTGATGGTTCCGTCCACCACCCTGTTGGCAGTGGCATGGTAGAACGGGCAGTCGGGCTGCAGGCGCTGTTGTTTGATGGCGTCTGCGGCACAGCTGTCCAGGAATTCCTTGACCCTGGACGCCACGGCCTGGTTCAGGTCGTCCGTCGCCTGGGTCAGGAGATTCAGCGGCGCGGCGGGGACCTCCCGTGCAGAGACGGTCGCCCGGGTGGGCTTCGCCGAGAAGAACTCCCCGTTCAAGGAGGCCTCGAACTCGCCCGGGTAGAACACGGCGAAGCTGCCGCGGCCGCCGGGCGTGTTTACCGGCACCCCGTTAAGTGTGGCCTCGTTGGAGTTCACCACAGTGACGTCAATCGTGGGCAGGGCGGCGGGAACGAAGGCCCACTTGTTGAAGAAGAGCCACTCCGTCCCGGTGCTTTCCAGCAGGAATTCAGTGTGCAGGCGGCTGCCGTCGATCGTGTACTCCATGGGCACCATCACGCGCTTGCCGCCGCGGGCTACCGCATCGCCGATCTTGACATTCGCGATGCGTGACGCGGAGGTCTGCAGCGCTGAACCGTCGAGCATGGCCGGGTCTGCGTCCGGTACCGAGGCACGGAGGAGGCCCAGTGCCCGCTCGCCCTCACCCTCCTGGAGGGCGTCCAGGTATTCCCGGACGGGCTGCTGCGGGCCGGCTACGGAGCTGTTCACGAGATTGACCGAAACAATGGCTCCGGCCACGGCAAGCATGAGGCCCAGCAGCCACCCGGCCGCCATTTTCACCAACGCTTGACTCATCTGCACGCCCCTTACGTTACCTGCTAGTTATGCGAACTCAGGAGTTGCAGGTTCCGAGCATGACGTACACAGGAAAGGAGAGCGTCCGACGGCGGGGCGTCACCGATGGCGGTGACGCCCCTTGGCACTAGCGGCGGCGCCGGGACGAGGTGCCGAAAACGCCGCGTAACAGTTCGCGGCCCAGCTGGGTTCCCATCGACCGGACCATGCTTTTCAGACCGCTGCCAAGGGCTCCGCCGAGTGCCCCGGTGATGTCCTCCATCATGCCGCCGGCCGGCTGCGCGGAGCGTGGCGCGGGCGCACGTTCGGGTTCCGGGGCGGGCCGGCTGCTCGGCCGTCCAAGGATTTCTTCCTCGATGCGGCGGGCCTCTGCATCCACGGTGTCCGGATTTATGCTGCCGGGGACGAACACCTCGCTGGCCGGAGTCGGAGGCTGGCCCGGTGCAGCGGGCCCCGTCGGAGCAGCGGCCTGGCCGGACAGTTTTTCGTACGCTGACACGCTGTCCACGGCTGTTCCGTACTTGGCCAGCAGCGCCGAGCCTGCCACCGTGCTTTTGACCAGCTCGCTTGTGCTGGGACCCATGACTGACTCCGGGGCCCGCAGGCGGGTTAGCGCAACGGGCGTAGGCGCCCCCTTCTCGTTCATCACCGTGACAACTGCCTCACCGATGCCAGCGGACGTCAGGGTCTCCTCCAGGTCGTAGTCGCTGACAGGGAAGGTCGAGACCGTGGCCTTGAGTGCTTTGGCGTCCTCCGGTGTGAAGGCCCGGAGCGCGTGCTGGACGCGGTTGGCCAATTGGCCGAGCACATCGGCAGGAACGTCCTTCGGCGTCTGCGTCACGAAGAAGATGCCCACACCCTTGGAGCGGATCAGCCGAACCGTGGTGGTAATGGCCTGGAGGAACGCCTTGGAGGCGTCATTGAACAGCAGGTGGGCCTCGTCGAGGAAGAACACCAGCTTCGGTTTGTCGAGATCGCCCGCCTCGGGCAGGTCTTCGAACAGGTCCGCCAGCAGCCACATCAGGAAGGTGGAGAACACCATGGGCTTGGTCTGCAGGGTGGGAAGTTCGAGGCAGGTGATGACCCCGCGGCCGTCGGGGGCAGTCCGGAGGAGCTCGGCGGTGTCGAACTCGGGCTCGCCAAAGAAGCGCTCCATCCCCTGTGCCTCCAACGCCACGAGCTCCCGGAGGATGACTCCGGCCGTCGCCTTCGACAGGCCGCCGAGTTCCTGCAGGGCGTCCTTGCCCTCGTCGGAGGTGAGGTGCTGGATGACAGCCCTGAGGTCCTTCAGGTCGATCAGCTCGAGGTTGTTCTTGTCAGCGAAGTGGAAGACCAACTGGAGGCTGGACTCCTGGGTGTCGTTGAGCTCCATGACGCGCGACAGCAGCAGGGGCCCGAACGACGTGATGGTGGCGCGGACCGGGACGCCGTTGCCGTCGCCGCCGAGGGCCAGGAACTCCACCGGGAACGCCTTGCCCGCCCACTGCTGCCCAATGCTCTCGGTCCGCGCCGCGAGCTTTTCGCTCCCCGTGGCGGCCGTGGCGAGGCCCGACAGGTCGCCCTTGATGTCCGCGAGGAAAACGGGCACACCCGCGGCGGAGAGCTGCTCGGCCATCATGTGGAGCGTGACTGTCTTGCCCGTGCCGGTGGCGCCGGCTACCAGCCCGTGCCGGTTCATCATGGCCAGGGGCAACCTGACCGGCGCGTCTTTGTGGACGTCGCCGTCGACGATGGCGGCCCCCAGCTCGATGGTGGCGCCCTCAAGCGCATAGCCCTTTTGGATCGTGGCGACTTTATCTGCTGTTGATTTGTTGGCCATGCGGCTAGCTTAGTGGCGGATCAATACCCGGCGGCCAGTGGCTGCCTGCAAAACTGTGGACAGCATCACCCGGCCTGTCAGAAATAACCCTCACGCCGCCGTCGTTGTCGAAGGTGTGCCGCGCAACCAACCGCAACCACCCCAGCCGGCCGCCCGTGCTCCGCAACGAAAGGCCGGCTTCCCTGTGACTGTTCCCCTCTCCATCCTTGACCTTGCAACCATCGGCAAGGGCCAGACGGCGGCGGAGAGCTTCGCCGGGAGCGTGGCCATGGCCCAAAGCGCGGAGGAGCTTGGTTACCGGCGGGTCTGGTACGCGGAGCACCACAACATGTCTTCGATTGCGTCCTCGGCCACGAGCGTCCTGATCGCCCATGTGGCTGCCCATACCGAAGGCATCCGGCTGGGAGCGGGCGGCGTGATGCTGCCCAACCATTCGCCGCTCACCATCGCCGAGCAGTTCGGAACGCTGGAAACCCTGCACCCGGGGCGCATCGACCTGGGACTCGGCCGCGCACCGGGCAGCGACCAAAACACCATGCGGGCACTCCGCCGCGATGCCTCGTCGGCGGAGACCTTCCCGCAGGACGTGCTGGAGCTGCAGGGCTACCTGACCGGACCCACACGCATCCAGGGCGTGGAGGCGACGCCGGGCAAGGGAACCAACGTGCCCCTGTTCATCCTGGGATCGTCCCTGTTCGGTGCCCGGCTCGCCGCCCAGCTGGGGCTGCCCTACGCCTTTGCCTCGCATTTTGCGCCGAACGCGCTCCAGGACGCGGTGGCCGTCTACCGCCGGGAATTCAGGCCCTCCGAGCAGCTGGAGGCGCCGCATGTCATTGCCGGTGCCAACGTCATTGCCGCCGACTCGGCGCCTGAAGCCCAGGAGATGCTCCGGGCCACCCTGCGCGCCCGCGTCTCGCTGTTCTTCGGCGGCGGGAGGGAGTTTACCGATGACGAAGCGGACATGATCCTGGACTCTCCGCAGGGCCAGCACGTCTCGCAGATGATGAAATATTCGGCCGTCGGAACGCCGGACGTCGTGCTGGAGTACTTGGACGGCTTCGCCAGGCACGCCGACGCCGATGAACTCATCGTCGCGCACCAGGCGACGGGCACGTCCGCGCGGCTGCGCTCGGTGGAACTGCTGGCGGAGGCTGCGGGGCTGGTCCGCGCCTAGGCAGCTGCCGGTTGCTGTGGGCGCCACGGCAGAAGACGCCGCCGAAGTTACACGATCGCAATGACCGGGATATTCAGGGGAAATGGCCGCGCCTGACACTGAGAGGATCAACGTCCATTTGGGGATGATCCTAAGGAATTCCGAGCATGCCAACTCCGCTCAATCAAACGGTGGCCGATTCCGCACTGTTGACCAAATCCCTGCCGCTGGGCCTGCTGAGGGCGTTCGTCCAGTCGGATGCCGCCGATGACGGGTTGACGCCCCAGCTGCTCGGCGAACTGAAGATCCTGGCACGCACGCCGGGGCTGCTGGTGGCCTGCAACTATGGCGGAACGCTCTGCGCGGCGGAGGGCATTTCCACCGAGACCCTGCCCCTGGGCGGTGCTGCGATTGCACTCCGCGCCTTGGCCGCCCTGCCCAACACGCATGCGGCCGTCATTTCCGGCCGGTCGCTGCGGGACCTGGCAGCGGTGTCACGGCTGCCCGCGGAAGTGCACCTCGTCGGGTCCCACGGTGCAGAGTTCGACATGGGGTTCGCCCACGGCCTGTCCCTTGCCACCGAATCTGTCCTGCAGCAGGCCAACCAGGCCCTCCTCGAATCCATTGGCGCGTACAAGGGCATCACCATCGAGCGGAAGCCGGTGGCGGTCTCGGTGCACACCCGGCCGGCGGCCCCGGAAATCGTAGCCGAGGCGGCGCAGAAGGCCGAGGAAGTGGCCAAGGCCCTGGGCCTGTTCTTCATCGTGGACGGTTCGGTGCTGGACCTGTCGGTGGTGGAGCCCTCCAAAGCCGATGCGCTTGAACACCTGCGGTCCAGGCTCGGCGTGAGCGCGGCGCTGTACGCCGGTGACGCAGTGAGCGATGAATTCGCGATGGCCACGCTCCGCGGCCCCGACATGGGGCTGTGGGTAGGAGAGCTGCCGAGCCTGGCCAAGCACCGGCTGCGGGATCCGGAATCGTTTGCACGGGTCCTGGCGATCCTCTTTGAGCTGCGGCGTGCCTGGCTGTTCGGTGAAGACGCGGTTGGCCTGGAGCGCCACTCCATGATCGGCAACGGCTCGTCAACGGCACTGCTCACGCCCGACGCCAAGATCTGCTGGATGAGCCACCCCCTGCCTGACTCGGGCTCGCTGTTTGCCCACCTCCTGGGCGGTGACGCCGCGGGGCACTTCTCGGTGGAACCGGTCAAGGCCTCGCAGGTGCTGGGCCAGCGCTATGTGGACAGCACGATGATCGTGGAGACCCGGTGGGCGGACGTGACTGTGACCGATTACCTTGAACCGGCCCCCGAGGGGATCACGAGCCTGGTCCGGGTGCTGTCCGGAACGGGAGCGGCCCGGATCGTCTTCGCGCCCCGGCCGGACTACGCCAACGCCCCGTTCAGCATGGAGGCGCGCGGTGGTGAGCTGCACGTCGCCGGCACGTCCGATCCCATCATCCTGCTGGCCCCCGGCGTCAGCTTCTCCATCACCTCGGACGGCCGGCACGCCACGGCCACGGCCGAGGTCAACCTGCGGCAGGGCCCGGTGATCCTCAACCTTCGCTGCGGCGACACCGAGGCCCAACGCCCCCCGGACGGGACGGACGAAGCCGCGACGGACGAAGCGGCGGCGGACGAAGCCGCCCGCCGCTCCGCCGTCGCGCACCATTCCCGCCGCTGGGTGCAGGATCTGACCCTGCCGTCCGTCAAACCGTCCTTGGTGCGCCGTTCGGCCCTCGTGCTGCGGGCGCTCGTCCATGGGCCCACCGGTGCCGTGCTCGCGGCGCCCACCACGTCGCTGCCGGAGGGAATCGGCGGAACCCGCAACTGGGACTACCGCTACTGCTGGCTGCGGGACGGCTCCATGACGGTGAACGCACTCGTGGACCTGGGCTCGACGGAGGAGGCCGACGGCTTCCTCCGCTGGCTGGGCAGGATCCTGGCCAATGCTCCCGGGCCGGAATGGCTGCACCCGCTCTACTCGGTCACCGGTGCACCGCTGTCGACGGAAGCGATTATTGAAAGCCTGCCGGGTTATGCGGGGTCGCGGCCCGTCCGGATCGGCAATGCCGCGGACCACCAGGTCCAGCTGGATGTGTTCGGGCCCATCGCGGAGCTGATCCACGGGCTGAGCGATGCCCGTGGTGCACTGGAGGACCCGCACTGGGAGCTGATGGTGCAGATGGCCCATGCGGTGCTGGCACGGTGGCACGAGCCGGACCACGGGATCTGGGAGGCCCGGCGGGCCCCGCGGCATCACGTCTACACGAAGGTGATGTGCTGGGTGACGCTGGACCGGGCCTTGCGCACGGCCGCCCGCCACGGCCGGGAGCCCGAACCCAGCTGGGCCGGCACCGCCGCCACCATCCGGGATGAGGTGCTCCGCGAGGGATGGGACGGTGCCGCCGCCTCCTACACCGTTGCCTATGACAGCCCGGACCTGGATGCCGCAGTCCTGCACATCGGGCTGTCGGGCCTCCTGGACGTCACCGACCAGCGGTTCCTGGACACCGTGACGGCCGTGGAACGCGAGCTTCGCGTGGGCCCCACCGTTTTCCGCTACAGGTACGACGACGGCCTGCCGGGCCTGGAGGGCGGCTTCCACATCTGCACCACCTGGCTCATCGAGGCGTACGTGGCAGTGGGCCGCATTTCCGAGGCGTGGGACCTGTTCGACCAGTTGGTGAACCTGTTCGGGCCCACGGGGCTGCTGCCGGAGGAATACGACCCCGGCACGGAAACGCACCTGGGCAACCACCCGCAGGCCTATTCGCACCTCGGCTTCATCCGCTGCGCCCGACTCCTGGACCGGCACCAGCGGAGCTAGCTGTACTGCCCAGGGAAGCGCCGTTCCAGCCGGCTGGTTCGCCCTAGCTGAGGCCTGGCCGTGACGCTGAGAAGATTGCGGGAGCGGGGCCGGCGCCGGTGGCGAGGTCTGCCAGCATCCTGCCGACCACCGGCGTGAATTTGAAGCCGTGGCCGGCAAATCCCGCCCCGATCACCACGGGCCCCAGCCGGTCAAGGATGAAGTTGTGGTCCGCAGCGGTGGTGTAGGTGCAGCTGATGTCGGTCATGGAGTCGGCATCCACGCCGGGCAGCCACTGCCTCGCGTAGCGTTGCAGCGCGGCCCGCTGCACCGGTTCGGGCTGGAACGATCTGCGGTCCGGATCCACCACCGGCCCCACTCCGTGCCAGCCGGCCTTGATTCCCTCGCCCGGGGTGTGCATCCCGTACACAGGGGAGTACCAGCCCGCGTAGTCCGGGCCGGTCCCCGGGAAATGGTTGAACCCGGGCCAGGCTGCGCCGTCGTCCGCCATGCCGAAATGCGCGGGCTGCTCCTGCGTGACAGTCAGCCGCGGCGTTCCCGGCATGCCCCCGAGCAGTTTCGAGGTCCAGCCGCCGGCGGTGACCACCGCCTGGCGCGCGGTGAGCACCTCGGCGGCGCCGCCGTCGTCCACGGTGACGCGGACGCCGTCGTCGAGAACCTGCAGGTCCACCACCTTCACATGGTGCCGCACCTCCGCGCCGTGCCGGACCGCCAGCCGCTGGAGGACCGGCAGCGCCAGTTCGGGATTGAGCTGTCCGCCGTCCGGCATGAACAGCACCTGCTGGTCGAAACGGATGCCGCGCCAGCGCTCGCCGGCTTCCGCCGCCGGCAGGAACTTGGCCCGCAGGCCGGCATGGTTCAGCGCGGCGTGCATCGCGCCGAGTGCCGGGTCAGGGCCGTGGTTTACGACGCCGGTGCGCGCCAGCAGCTGCTCGCCGCTCTCCTCCTCGAGCCCGCGCCAGAGGCGGAGCGTTTCCGCCAGCATGGCAACGTAATCCGGCTCGGAATAGGCAAGGCTGAGGTTCCGGGTGGCGCCGTGCGATGCGCCGATGCTGTGCCCGGGCCCAAACTGCTCCAGCAGGGTCACGTCCCGGCCCCGCCGCGCCAACGCCCATGCCGCGGCGGATCCCATGGCGCCGCCGCCAATGACCACAGTGTCCAAACCAGTGTTCACGATTCCTCCAAAGTCGGGCCGTTGTCTGTCACCGTCATCAGCTGCACCGTCATGTCAGCAGCACCGCCACGCCGATCATGGCCGGCACCGCCACGACAGTGGTGATCAGCACCGTGTCCTTGGCGACAGTGAGGCCGGTCCGGTACCGGCTGGCTGCCACGAAAACGTTCTGGGCCGTCGGCAGGGCGGACGTGACCACGGCCGCGAAGAGAGCGTGGCCTTCCATGCCGAGCGCGAAGCGCGCAAAGAGGTAGGCGATACCCGGGTGGACGATGAGCTTGAACGCGCTCGCAACGAGGGCATCCACCCTGCGCGCTGTGGCGGCCTGCAGCGGCCGGGAACCGTTCAGGCTCATGCCGAAGGCCATCAGCATGGCGGGAATGGCGGCGCCGCCGATCAGGTGAATGGGCTGCAGGATCAAGGGCGGGACCTGCCAGCCGGTTCCAGCAACCACGAGCCCAAGCGCAGAACCCACGATCATTGGGTTCTTCAGGATCATCAGGACGAACCGGAGCGGAGTGGTGCGGTGCGCGCTGGTGGTCGAATCCAGCGCCATGAGGAGCAGCGGAGTATAGAACGCGAGCTGGAAGATCAGCAGGGGAGCCACATAGCTGGCGTCGCCCAGGACGTAGACGGCGATCGGAATGCCCAGGTTTGCTGAGTTGGCCAGGGACGCGCTCATCGATGACACCAGGGATTCGGACGTGCTGCGCTTGAGCAGGAACCTGACGATGACGAAGAAAATGGCGGCGGTGGCCAGTGCTCCCACCGCGGCAACCAGCAGCGGGGCGGCAAAAACTTCCTGGAGCCGGGCCTTGCTCAGGGTCTCGAAGAGCAGCGCCGGGCTGGCCACGAAAAAGGTCAGGCCGCTGAGGACCTGGCGGGCGTTATCGCCCAGGATGCCCCGCCGGCCAACGAACATTCCCACCAGGATGATGGACCAGACGACGAAAAAGCCCGCAAGTACGCCTAGCATTCGGCTGTCGCTGCAGGCTCGGATGTACTGGGGGAGGCGTCCACAATCCCAGCCTAATCAGATTTATTCTGAGAGGGATTGGCTTGTGGCAGGGATCTCGTTATCCCGTCAAGTCCGCAGCCTCAGCTGAGGGAGGCGTTGTTCAGCGCGAAGGGCGGGCGCAGGAGCCCGGGGGTGAGGCCTTCGGCGGGATCGTTGCCCAGCTGGATGATCTTGTTGTTCTTGTCGACGTGGACCACTTTGGGATCGTAGGCCCGGGCTTCCTCGGTGGTCATCTCGGCGTACGTGATCAGGATGACGACGTCGTTCTCCTGAACCAGGTGCGCGGCCGGGCCGTTGATGCCGATCACGCCTGAACCGCGTTCCCCGGCGATGGTGTACGTCTCAAGGCGGGCGCCGTTGGTGACGTCCACAATGGCAACGAGCTCGCCGGGAAGAATGTCGGCAGCGTCCAGCAGGTCCAGGTCCACGGTGACGGAACCCACGTAGTGCAGGTCTGCGTGCGTGACGGTGGCGCGGTGGATTTTGGACTTAAACATTGTGCGATTCATAACCTGAACAGTCTAACGCCGGGGTCAACGTTTGGCTGTGAGCCAGGGAACACTATGCCGGGCCCTCCATCTCGTGGTCTTTCGAGGCTGCGATGGAAGCGGCAGTGGTTGCCAGGATCTCGCGGGCCGCCAGAATGGCTGGGCGCTGGGCGCTGGAGCGGCGAACGGAGGTGAACACGGTCCTGCGCGGTTTCTCGGGCAGTTCAATCAGCTCGGCAGTGGTGCCCCGCCCGGTCCATACAAGATCCGGCATGAGGCCCACGGCATTGCCCGACTCGATCAGCCTGATCTGGGCCTGCAGGTCAGCGGTTTCGAAACGGACGTCGGGTTCGAACCCGGCACTCCTGCACGCCTGTTCAGCCCAGTGGCGGGAAGCGGCGCCGCGGGGCTCCATGACCCATGCCAACTCCGCCGTATCCGCAAGGGACGTGATTGGCGGCCGGTCCCCTGAGCCGGGCGGAACGGCCAGCCGGATGGCATCGGTGGTCAGTTTGATCCGGTCCAGCTCCGGATAGCGCGGAGCGGCATGGCCCGGGTACTGCTCGGCGATGACAATGTCGAAGTCCCTGGCCCAGGTCTCGTGGAGCGCCGTTTCGGGTTCCCGCTGGGTCATTTCGATCCTGACCTCGGGGTACGTTCCGGCCATGAGCGTCAGGGTGTCCGGCATGAGGGCCAGCGCCGCCGACTGGAAGACCGCGATCCGGACGGTCCCCGAGACGGTGGTGAGGGAGGCCGCGAGGTCGGCTTCCGCCTGTTCCAGCGTCTCGAGCAGCTGGGCGGTATGGGCCACGAGAACTTCCGCCTGAGGCGTGAGCTGCACTTTCCGTCCGGTTTTCCTCAGCAGCTCCACACCCGCCTCCTTCTCAAGAAGGGCCAGCTGCTGGGAGACTGATGAAGGACTGTACTGCAGGGCTGCGGCCACCTCTGCGAGGGTGCCCCGAATCTTCAGCTCGCGGAGCAGTCTCAGACGGCGAACATCGAGCATAGACTGTTCCTTCGTAAGATCTAATGAATATTGGTCAGTATTAGTCACTTTATCTAATGCAACGTTGATTGCATACTGATCAGAGTTACCCCCATCACAGGGCGGATGATGGGGCCGCACCTACGCAGGAGTCCCCGAATGACAACCAAAGACCCGACCCAGTCCATCCTTCGGCGAAAGCCCATAGATGACATCGAAATCGAGAACAAGCACAGCGGCCTCTTCAAGTCCCTCGGACTGTGGCAGCTCACGGCCATCGGAGTCGGTGGCATTATCGGCGTCGGCATCTTTTCGCTGGCGGGGCTCGTGGCCCATGGCAGTGAGGGCACGCCGGGCGTCGGCCCCGCGGTTCTGTTTTCCTTCCTGATCGCCGGCCTGGCCTCAGCTGCCGCGGCCCTTTCCTACGCCGAGTTTGCGGGCATGATCCCCCGCGCCGGTTCCGCGTACACCTACGGCTACGTTGCCCTCGGCGAAGTGATCGGCTGGTTCATCGGCTGGGACCTGCTGCTCGAATACATTGCCATCGTGGCGGTGGTGGCCATTGGCATCTCCGGCTACTTCGATGCGTTCCTGTCCGGCATCGGCATCGACATGCCCGTCTGGATGACCTCCACGCCGGATGAAGGCAAGGGCGGCATCGTCAACATCCCCGCCATCCTGGTCTGCCTGCTGGTCACCTGGATCCTGTCGCGCGGAACCAAGGCGTTTGGCCGGTTCGAGCTCGTGGCCGTCGCCATCAAGGTGGTCCTCATCCTCTTCATCATCGGACTGGGCGTCTTCTACATCAATGCAGAGAACTTCAACCCGTTCATGCCCAGCGGCATAGGCCCGGTCTTTGCCGGCGCTGCCACGGTCTTCTTTGCCGTGTTCGGCTACGACGCCATGAGTACCGCTGCGGAGGAAGCCACGGACGGCAAGAAGCACATGCCCAAGGCGATCATCCTGTCCCTGATCATCGCGATGCTCCTGTACGTCGCGGCCACCCTTGTCCTCACCGGCATGCAGAACTACCAGGACATTGATCCGGCTGCAGGGTTCGCATCGGCGTTCGCCGGAGTCGGCCTGCCCGTCATCGCCACCATCATCTCCGTCTTTGCCGTGCTGTCCATCCTCACCGTCATGCTGACGTTCCTCCTGGGCGTGACCCGCGTGTGGTTCTCCATGAGCCGCGACGGCCTGCTTCCGGGCTGGTTCTCCAAGACGGACAGCCACGGCACGCCCCAGCGCGTCACCTGGATCGCCGGTGTCGCGTCTGCACTGCTGGCAGGAGTCTTCCCGATCAAGGCCGTGGCAGACCTCACCAACATCGGTATTCTCGCCGCCTTCGTCGTGGTCTGCTTTGCGGTCATTGTGTTCCGCTATAAGAAGCCCGACGCGCCGCGCGAGTTCCGCCTGCCGCTGATGCCCCTGGTCCCGGCCTTCGGCGTCCTGGCCTCGGCCTTCCTCATGTTCCAGCTTCACTGGGAAACGTGGATGCGCTTTGGCGTCTGGCTTCTCATCGGCCTTGTCATCTACTTCGCCTACGGCCGCAGGCACTCGCTGATGAACCCGAACAGCCCGAGGCATGAGGAAGCCGTGGAGATGCACTCGCCCGTGTAGTAGTTCAACGCTCTGCGGCCAATCCCGCAACTCTCCCTCACTTTGGAGCCGCCCCCGCGAACCCTTCCTCACCCCTGGTGAGGGAGGGTTCGTTGTTTGGCGGCGAAAGGTGAGGGAACGTCCCGGTTTCCGGGGAATTTGAGGCGAGAGTGCCGCCCAAAAACGATTGGCTTTTCTAACCTGTATCGCTCAGGAAAGATCGCTTTATCTTACGTGAATTGAAGCCCATACTGATCAATAAGAGCTACTACCCACGGAAAGAACGAGAACTAGCCATGACCCACATCGCAACGGATCACCGTGTTTCTGCAGGCAAGGACGCCGCCGAGACCGGCGCCGTCGCTACCCGCCCGGCGGGTTCCCCCGTCGCCGAAGCGGCGGCCCTGTCAGATGCAGCCATCGCGCTGGTGCGCCGGTGGCTGACCGAAGCCGCCAACATCCCCGCGGACGCTTCAGCCGAACAGCTCGCCGGTGTCCTTAAGGACCCGAACGGCCTGGACTTCACGGTTGGCTTCGTGGACGGCGTGGTCCGTCCCGAGGACCTCAAGGTCGCCGCCCGGAACCTTGCGGCGCTGGCACCAAAGGTTCCTGCCTTCCTGCCCTGGCACATGCGCAGCGCCGTCCGCCTCGGCGGCACCATGGCGCCGGTCCTGCCGAACGTCGTCATCCCGATCGCCCGCCGCGTCCTGCGTGAAATGGTGGGCCACCTGATCGTCGATGCCACGGACGCCAAGCTGGGACCCGCCATCGCGAAAATCCGCAAGGACGGCGTCAAGCTGAACGTCAACCTCCTCGGTGAGGCAGTCCTGGGCGAACACGAGGCATCCCGCCGGCTCGAGGGCACCCACACCCTGCTGGCCCGCCCGGACGTGGACTACGTGTCCATCAAGGTCTCCTCCACCGTTGCCCCGCACTCTCCCTGGGCCTTCGACGAGGCCGTGGAGCACGTCGTCGAGCGGCTCACCCCGCTGTTCGCCCGCGCCGCCTCCTTCGCCGGCGCCGGGCAGAAGGCCAAGTTCATCAACCTGGACATGGAGGAATACAAGGACCTGAACATGACCATCGCGGTCTTCACCAGGATCCTGGACAAGCCCGAGTTCAAGAACCTCGAGGCCGGCATCGTGCTGCAGGCCTACCTCCCGGACGCACTGTCCGCCATGATCCGCCTCCAGGACTGGGCAGCCGCCCGGCGCGCCGACGGCGGCGCCGCCATCAAGGTCCGCGTGGTCAAGGGCGCCAACCTGCCCATGGAACAGGTCGAATCCTCGCTCCACGACTGGCCGCTGGCCACCTGTGGCAGCAAGCAGGAATCGGACACCAACTACAAGCGCGTCATCAACTACTCGCTGCACCCGGACCGCATCAGGAACATCCGGATCGGCGTGGCAGGCCACAACCTCTTCGACATCGCCTTCGCGTGGCTGCTTGCCAAGCAGCGCGGCGTTGAGTCCGGCATTGAATTCGAAATGCTGCTCGGCATGGCCCAGGGCCAGGCCGAAGCCGTGAAGAAGGACGTCGGTTCCCTGCTGCTCTACACACCGGTGGTGCACCCGGCCGAGTTCGACGTCGCCATCGCCTACCTCATCCGCCGCCTCGAAGAGGGCGCCAGCCAGGAAAACTTCATGTCCGCCGTGTTTGAGCTGGGGGGGAACTCCCCAACAAGCACTGCACTGTTCGAGCGCGAGAAGCAGCGCTTCCTCTCCTCCCTGGAAAAGCTCGACGACGAGGTGCCGCCGCCCAGCCGCCGGCAGAACCGCAACCTCCCGGCCGTGCCCAGGCCGCACGACCACTTCGAGAACACGCCGGACACCGATCCTGCCCTTCCCGCCAACCGCGACTGGGGCCGGGCCATCCTGGACCGCGTGCCGTCCTCGACGCTGGGCAACGCTGCGGTCGAGGCCGCGACCATCACGGACGCGGACACCCTCAACACGGTCATCGCGACCGCCGTCGACAAGGGCAAGGCCTGGGGTGCGCTGACCGGCGCCGAACGCGCAGAGATTCTGCACCGGGCCGGCGACGTCCTTGAAGCCCACCGCGCCGACCTGCTGGAGGTCATGGCCAGTGAAACGGGCAAGACCCTCGACCAGGGCGACCCGGAAGTCAGCGAGGCCGTTGACTTCGCGCACTACTACGCTGAATCAGCCCGCAAGCTGGACGACGTCGACGGCGCCACCTTCGTCCCGGCGAAGCTCACCTTGGTGACTCCGCCGTGGAACTTCCCGGTGGCCATTCCCGCCGGTTCAGTACTTGCGGCACTTGCCGCCGGATCCGCCGTCGTGGTCAAGCCCGCCAAGCAGGCCCGCCGCAGCGGCGCCGTCATGATCGAGGCGCTGTGGGAGGCCGGAATTCCCCGCGACGTGCTGACAATGGTGCAGCTGGGCGAGCGTGAGCTCGGCCGGCAGCTGATCTCCCACCCGGCCGTGGACCGCGTGATCCTCACCGGCGGCTACGAAACCGCGGAACTGTTCCGCTCCTTCCGCAAGGACCTGCCGCTGCTGGCAGAGACCAGCGGCAAGAACGCCATCATCGTCACCCCGAGCGCGGACCTCGACCTCGCAGCCAAGGATGTTGCCTACTCGGCCTTCGGCCATGCAGGACAGAAGTGCTCCGCAGCCTCACTGGTGATCCTGGTGGGCTCGGTTGCCAAGTCCAAGCGCTTCCGCAACCAGCTGATCGATGCCGTGACTTCCCTGAACGTCGGCTACCCGGAAGACCCCACGAGCCAGATGGGCCCCATCATCGAGCCCGCCAACGGAAAGCTCCTCAACGCCCTCACGACCCTGGGTGACGGCGAGAACTGGGCCGTGGAACCCCGCAAGCTGGACAACACCGGCCGGTTGTGGAGCCCGGGCGTCCGCTACGGCGTCAAGCGCGGGTCCTACTTCCACCTGACCGAGTTCTTCGGCCCGGTGCTGGGCGTCATGACGGCCGAAACCCTGGAAGACGCCATCGCCATCCAGAACGAAGTGGACTATGGCCTCACTGCGGGCCTGCACTCGCTCGACGCCGAAGAGCTCGGCCTGTGGCTCGACACCATCCAGGCCGGCAACCTCTACGTGAACCGCGGAATCACCGGGGCCATCGTGCAGCGCCAGCCCTTCGGCGGCTGGAAGAAGTCGGCCGTCGGCGCCGGCACCAAGGCCGGCGGACCCAACTACCTGGTCGGCCTCGGTGAGTGGACCAGCAAGGAAAGCTCGCAGGGTGCCACTGCGCGTATCACCCACCCCGGTGTCGGCCGTCTCGTCAACGCGATGCAGGGCGAGCTCGACGCGGCAGAGATCGAGGCGCTGGAGCGTGCACTCGGCTCCGACGCCGTCGCCTGGGCTGACGAATTTGGTACGGCGAAGGATGTCTCCGGCCTGAGCGCCGAGCGCAACATCTTCCGGTACCGCAACCTTCCGGTCACCGTCCGCCTCTCCGACGGCGAGACCCTACGCGCGCTCGTCCGCACAGTAGCCGCCGGCGTCCTGGCCGGTTCGCAGCTGACGGTCTCCACCGCCGTCGCCCTCCCGGCACAGCTCCGCGCGGTGCTGACCGGACTGGACATCCCGGTGACGGTGGAGGACGACGCCGCGTGGCTGGCTTCCGCCGGCCGGCTTGCCTCCGCCGGCAAACTGTCGGGCGCGCGCATCCGCCTGATCGGCGGGTCTGCTGCTGAGTTGGCTGAGGCAATCGGCGGCCGTCCGGATGTAGCCGTCTACCCGCACGAGGTGACCGAAGCCGGCCGCGTTGAGCTGCTGCCCTTCCTGCACGAGCAGGCCGTCAGCATCACGGCGCACCGGTTCGGCACGCCGAACCACCTGTCGGATTCGCTGATCTAGCAATATGCCTGCCGCGGCTTTGGATCCGCGGCAGGCACGGCATGCCACAAAGAACGGGCGGCCACGAAAGAACTGGCGGGCACCATCGGTGCCCGCCAGTTTTGCGATGTTGGTGATGAGACCCTGCGTGGTGGTGAGACCTGCTGGTTTCTCTAGTTAAAGCCCCGGGGCTAGCCCAGGTACCAGCCCGGCGGTGCCCAGGACGAGGGAACGCTGTGGGCGGAAAATTCCTCGCACCTTGTGCAGGTGTAGGCTGCTTCGCCCAGCGTCCTGACGGTGCCGTCCTGGCGGTATCTGGGTGGAACAAAAGACTCAAGGTAGATGAATTCGTCTGTTCCGCATTTGTCGCAGTTCGGCTTGGCGACGTACTCGGTGTCCACTGTCATGGAGTGGTGGGGGAAATGGCGATTTGCGGCTGTGGTCACGGCGTGCCTATCCCGAATATTGCCTGCCTCGTTGCAGGATATTCGTATCGAATGACTGTCATCAGCCGCTGCATGACCTCCAACAGTCACAGCATAGGCGAGCTGCGAACGGTTATCAATGATTTTTTGCCTGTATCCCGGTGCAGGCAGGGTACAAACCCTGCCTCTTCAGGGTCCGTCCCATGATGGCCTGGGTCAACGGGTCGATGAACTCGGCGTTAACCCGGGGGATACGGTCGGTGAACGCGTTACTTCTTTTTTGCCGGCGTCGGCTTCGCGGTGGCCTTGTCCAGCGAGCTGGGCGGCGCAGCGGCGGCCCTCTTATCAGCGCGCTTTTCCTTGATGGATTTGCCGGATTTCTTGGATGCTGCTTGACGGGGGGACTTGTCAGCCATGTTTGCTCCTGTAGCGGAACCGAAGAGGTTCCTGACTTCTGACCATACAGGTAGTGACCTAATGCGGTCTTGCGGCGGGGGCGAAGACAGGGGCGGGCGTACCCTAGCGAATGGAGCGGCTGACGGGAATCGAACCCGCGTATCGAGCTTGGGAAGCTAGCGCTCTACCATTGAGCTACAGCCGCGTGCACCGGATTGCGCCGGGGCAAAACTAGCTTAGCGCAGTTGGCGGGCCAGTCCGCCCACCGACGCGGGTTGATGCTATTTTGGGAGGTGTGCTGATCTCTGACCGCGACATTCGTGCCGAAATTGATTCCGAGCGGATCGTCCTGGACCCGTACGACTCCGCGATGGTGCAGCCCTCCTCGGTTGATGTCCGGATCGACCGTTTTTTCCGGTTGTTCGACAACCACAAGTACGCGCATATCGACCCCGCCGAGGAACAGCCCGAACTGACCCGCCTCGTGGAAGTGGAGGAGGGCGAGCCGTTCATCCTGCACCCGGGAGAGTTCGTCTTGGGCTCCACTTACGAGACTGTCAGCCTCCCGGACGATATCGCGGCCCGTCTTGAAGGCAAGTCCTCCCTGGGCAGGCTCGGCCTGCTGACGCACTCCACCGCGGGCTTCATCGACCCCGGTTTTTCCGGCCACGTGACGCTGGAGCTGTCCAACATGGCCACGCTGCCCATCAAGCTTTGGCCGGGCATGAAGATCGGCCAGCTCTGCTTCTTCCGGCTGACATCTGCCGCGGAATACCCCTACGGATCCGGCGAGTACGGCAACCGCTACCAGGGCCAGCGCGGACCCACCGCGAGCCGCAGCCACTTGAACTTTCACCGCACGGACATTTAGCGGGGTCTGTCAGGCCCGCACTGCTTCGGGGGTTGCCGGGCGGGAAAATTTCGCGAGCACAGGTTCCACGTAGCGGGCAGCGAGCGGGCCCAGGATCGCCATGATCAGGACATAGGCCGTAGCGAGCGCGGCCAGTTCGGTGGAGACTGCTCCTGAGGCCACGGCCAGCCCGGCGATGACGATCGAGAATTCGCCGCGGGCAATGAGGGCAGCTCCTGCGCGGAAGCGGCCGCGCCGAGCAATGCCTGCCCGCCAACCCGCCCACACCCCGGTGATGATCTTCGTGGCGGCGGTGACCACGGCCAGGACGAGCGCCCAGCCCAGCACCGGAGGGATGGACGTCGGGTCAGTGTTCAGGCCGAAGGCGACGAAGAAGATGGCGGCGAACAGGTCACGCAAGGGCTCAAGGATCCGGGTTGCGCTGTCTGCCGTGGCCCCGGAAATGGCAATGCCGAGCAAGAAGGCACCAACCGCGGCCGACACCTGCAGCGCCGACGCCAAACCTGCGACGAGGAGTGCTGCACCGAGCAGGTTGAGCAGGAAGACCTCGGAATTTTCGCTGTGCACCGCCTGGGAGACGCGATGGCCGTGCCGCAGCGCCACCGCCAGGACGATTGTGACGGCGGCCAGCGAAATGCCAACGGTCAGCATGCCTTCGAGGAAGCTGATCCCTGCGAGTGTCGCCGTAAGGATGGGCAGGTACACGGCCATCGCCAGATCCTCGAACACCAGGATGGAGAGAACCACCGGCGTTTCCCTGTTGCCGATGCGGCCAAGGTCGGTGATGACCTTGGCCGCAATGCCGGAGGAGGAGATATAGGTGACCCCGCCCATCACCATGGCTCCCACGGGGCCCCATCCCAGTATCACGGCGAGAGCCGCGCCGGGCAGGAAATTCAGGACAAGGTCCAACACGCCGCCTTGCCAGGAGCGGCGCATGCCATGGACCAGCTCCGATGCGGAATATTCCAGCCCGAGCATCAAGAGCAGCAGGATCACACCGATCTCGCCGGAGAGATGAGCGAAACTTTGGATGCCTTCGAGCTTCATCATGCCGCCGGCGCCGAAGAACAGTCCTCCCACCAGGTACAACGGGATGGGCGACATGCCGATTCGCCCGGCGAGCCGGGCCAGCAGGCCTAAGCAGAACACGACGGCCCCCAGTTCGATGAGGGTCAGTGCCAGCTCGTCCATCGCGGTCAGCCGTTGCGCAGAATATCGGCCGCTGTATCAAGGCCTTCCTGTGTGCCGACTGCGACCAGCAGATCGCCAGAGTGAAGGACGACGTCGGGCCCCGGCGAGGGGACCACCTCACCTTCACGCATGATCGCCACAATCGAGACGCCGCACCGGGTGCGGATGCACGCCTTGCCCATGGGCTGGTTTTGGAACGGCGAGTCCGCAGTGATCGAGAACTGCCTCGTGACGATCCCCGGCACCTCTTTGTGCGCCTCCGTCAGCTTCATGGCCAGATGCTGGCCGCCGAGCAGGTTGCCGAGGGTGGCGGCTTCATCGCCGGTCAGTGGAATGGAGGCCTGGCAGGTGTCGGGATCGTCCCACGTGGAGACGAACAGTTCCGTCTGACCCTCGCGCAGCTCCACCACTCCGATCCGCCGCCCGGAGGCCGTCATGAAGTCCTTGCGCCTGCCGAGGCCGGGGAGGTCCGTCTCTTCCACGTTCATACCATCAGCCTAATCCGCCAGCGGCCAGTTTGGGCGTCGTCGGCGCGGCGAAACGGGTGCTTTAGTGCGTCCCTTCGCGCTACGTGGTCGGGACGACGGCGATCCTGGCTTCGCTCGGCGGTTTGACGGGCAGGAGGACCAGCAGCCCTGCAAGGAGCACCACCATGATGCCCAAAATGCCCCAGCGTTGTGCTTCCCCTTCCGCCACGAGGGGCGTGGCCACGGCGATGCAGAGCGTAAACAGCGTGGGGGCCAGGAAGCTGACGGCCCGGCCGGTGGTTGCGTACAGGCCGAAGAGCTCGCCGGACTCGCCCTGCGGAGCCAGCCGGGCCAGGTACGCGCGGGAGGACGCCTGGGCCGGCCCCACGAACAGACAGAGGAACAGCCCGAACACCCAGAACGTGGCGCTCCCTGCCCAGGCCGTGCCGAAGAAGACGTAATTGCCGTTGCCCAGCACCAGGATCACGGTCCCGGCGACCAGCAGCCCCACCAGGGACCCGAGGATCACGGCCTTGGGGCCCACCCTGTCGTCCAGGAATCCGCCGATGATCGCCCCCACGGCCGCCACGATGTTGCTGAAGATGGCAAAGAAGATCACCTCCGACAGTTCGAAGCCGAAGGTGCCGGCCGCGATGATCCCGCCGAACGTGAACACCGCGGCGAGCCCGTCGCGGAAGATGGCGCTGGCCAGCAGGAAGAAGATGGTGTGCGGGCTGGTCCGGTAGATCGCCTTGATCCGGCGCACCAGCAGCCCGTAGGACGCAACGATGCTGTTCGTGGTTCCGCGTTCAGCAGCCCGCTTGGGCCGGGGCAGCTCAGGCACAGCGAACATCACCGGCAGCGCGAAGATGAAGAACCACAGGGCGGAGAACACAGCCACGAGCCGGATGTTGAGGCTGTCCTGCGTGGAGGCGCCGAACCACTCGAAGCGGGGCTGGACGAAGAGCTGGAGAACGATCAGCAACGCCACGATTCCGCCGAGGTATCCCATTCCCCAGCCGAAACCGCTGACCTTGCCGATGTTCCCGGGCGTGGAAATCTGCGCCAGCATGGCGTTGTAATTGACACCGGCGAACTCGAAGAAGATGTTGGCCAGCGCAATCAGCGAAACCCCAAGCAGCAGGAACTCAGGGCGGGGGAACACGAAAAAGCACAGCGCGGTCAGCACCGCGACGAGCGCCGTGTTGACTCCCAGCCACAGCTTCCGCCGTCCGCCGGTGTCGGAGCGCTGGCCGGTGACCGGCGCCAGCAGCGCAATCGCCGCCCCCGCGATGGCCAGCGCCCCGCCGAGCACGGCCGAGGCCTGGTCTTCGCTGCCGAACGCTCGAGACGTCAGATAGACAGTGAAAACGAACGTGGTCATGACGGCGTTGAACGCCGCCGACCCCCAGTCCCACGCCGCCCATGCGAGCACGCGGCCCTTGTTGGGGACCGTGGTGCCGGCTTCAAGGTCGGACGACGGCTGCATTGCCTCGGGAGCGGCGGCGGAGTTCATAACGCCGATGCTATCCGCCCATGGCGAACATGGAACGGATGTGCCCCCGGAGAACCGCGGAATCTTACGCCATTGGCGTCCCGGAGGGAAAAAGTGTCAGTGCCCCCTTGATAAACTGTCCGGGCCGAACCCGACGATTGACCGCCTGCTCCAACTTTGATAATCGAATTCCTGACTTTGCGGAGATAACAGTGATCACAGTCCTTGCCGTGCACTTTGCGGTTGCTGCTGTGGCGCCCCTCATTTTCAGGAAATTCGGCCGGAGTTCCTTTTACGCACTGGCGGCGGTGCCCGCGGGTTCTTTCGTCTGGCTGCTGCTGCAGCACGGCGCCGTCTATGCGACGGCGGGCCCACACGGCAGCGGAGGCCACGCCAGCGAGGTCACCCCCTGGATCCCCGACCTTGGTATCGAATTCGCCTTCCGCCTGGACGCCCTTGCGTGGGTCATGTCCCTGCTGGTGCTCGGTGTGGGCGCCCTGGTGCTGCTGTATTGCGCCCGTTACTTCAAGGACAAGGACCAGTACCTGGGCGGCTTCGGCGCCCAGCTTCTCGCCTTCGCCGGTGCGATGTTCGGCCTGGTCACGGCGGATGACCTGCTGCTGCTGTTCATCTTCTGGGAACTCACCACAGTCCTGTCCTACCTCCTCATCGGCTATGCCCGCACCCGCCTTGCGGCACGGCGCTCGGCCCTGCAGGCGCTCATGGTCACCACGGCCGGCGGACTGGCGATGCTCGTTGGCCTGATCATGCTCGGCTCCGCCGCCGAAACGTACCGCATCTCGGCCATCCTGCAGCAGGCACCGGACCTGGTCGCCGGGCAGGCAGCGGGAGCCGTGGGCGCCGCCGTCGTCCTGATTCTCATCGGTGCGGTGACCAAATCCGCCCTGGTCCCGTTCCACTTCTGGCTGCCCGGCGCCATGGCGGCACCCACCCCCGTGAGTGCGTACCTGCATGCGGCGGCAATGGTGAAGGCCGGCGTGTATATCGTGGCGCGCCTGGCACCGGGATTCACGGAGACGGATTACTGGCTGCCGCTGGTTCTGGGTCTGGGCCTCGCCACCATGCTGGTCGGTGGCTACCGGGCCCTGCGGCAGACCGACATCAAGCTCATTCTGGCCTACGGCACGGTCAGCCAGCTCGGCTTCCTCACCATGGTGGTGGGCCTGGGCAGGCCTGATGCTGCGCTCGCGGGCCTCGCCATGCTGCTGGCCCACGGCCTGTTCAAGGCAACACTCTTCCTCGTGGTGGGCATCATCGACCACCAGGCCGGCACCCGCGATATCGGCAAGCTGTCGGGCGTCTTCCAGTCCTCCCGCGCACTGGCAATCGTGGCCGGCATCGGTGCCGCTTCCATGGCCGGGGTCCCGCTGCTCGGCGGCTTCGTGGCCAAGGAGTCGGTGCTTGAAGCATTCGTCCATTTCGCGGGCGAGCCGGGCCACGCGCCGTGGGGCGCGGTGGTCCTGGCCGGTGTGGTGCTCGGATCGGTGCTGACCTTCGCCTACAGCGCCCGGTTTTTCTGGGGCGCCTTCGCGGTGAAGCCAGGTGTGGACCGCACCCCGTTCAAAGCGATTAAGCCGTCCTTCCTCGCGGCCCCGGCGGTCCTGAGCGTCCTCACCATCGTCTACGGCCTGTGGCCGGCGCCCGTTGACGGGTGGATCCAGCCGTACGCCGCCCTGTTCACGGAAGCAGCCTCCGACGCCGGCACGGAGATAGGTGCAGCCGGCCACCTTGCGCTGTGGCACGGGCTGACCCCCGCGCTCGGCCTGACCGCCCTCACCTTTATCCTCGGCCTGGCCATATTCTTCGCCCGCGGGGCGGTGGGGCGCGCCCAGGGCCTGGTCCCGGACTGGATCGACGCCGACCGCGGCTATCGGCTGACCATCGGCGCCCTCGATGACGTCGCCGTCTGGCTGACGGGCCGCACGCAGCGCGGTTCGCTGTACTTCTACCTGGCCGTCATCCTGACCGCGGCCTTCGTGCTTCCCCTGGCTGCACTGGTCTCCGCGCGGAAACCGCTGCCGGAGGGGCTGTATTTCATCGATCCGAATTCACCGCTGCAGATCGTCGCGGGCGCAGGCATCGTGATCGGGGCGCTGGCGGCCGTCCGCGCCAACAAGCGCTTCCTGGCCGTGCTCATGGTGTCGGTGACCGGCTACGGCATTGCCCTGATGTTCGCCCTGCAAGGAGCGCCGGATCTCGCCCTCACCCAGATGCTGGTGGAAACCATCATCCTGGTGGCGTTCGTGCTGGCCATGCGGAGCCTGCCGGCCGAACTCCGGGACCGCACAGGCGGCAAGTACCGGGTGGTCCGCGTGATCATCGGGCTGGCGTTCGGAGCCACCATGGTCTTCGCGGCGATCCACGCCATGGGCGCACGGGTGGCCACCCCTGTTTCCCTGGAATTTCCCAAGCTGGCGTACGAGGGCGGCGGCGGGCTGAACATCGTCAACGTCACGCTCGTGGACATCCGCGCCTGGGACACGTTCGGTGAGATCTCGGTGCTCGCCCTCGCAGCGACAGGAGTGGCCAGCCTGATTTTCCTCCGCGGCCGCGGCGACGGCATCCGTGCGTCGTCCACTGTGGAGGAGGGCACCGTGGGCCGGCGCCGCGGGGTGGACAAGTTCTCGCGTGACGGCGCCGCCCTGGCGCTGACCCGCAAGTTCGCCGCCTCCACGCGGGACGCCTGGCTGGTGGCTGGCCGGACGCTGGCTCCGGAGCGGCGTTCCATCATTTTCGAAGTGGTCACGCGGCTCATGTTCCACTCGATGATCATTTTCTCGCTCTACCTGCTGCTGGCCGGGCATAACCTGCCCGGCGGCGGATTCGCGGGAGGGCTCATGGCCGGCATGGCCCTCACGCTGCGCTATCTGGCCGGCGGCCGCTACGAGCTTCGTGAAGCCACGCCCGTCAGTGCCGGAACGCTGCTGGGCCTCGGACTCGCGACGGCCGCGGCATCCGGTGTCGCCCCGCTCCTGCTGGGCGGCCAGGTGTTCCAGAGCGCCATCATCGAGTTGTGGCTGCCGGTCTTTGGGGACATCAAATTTGTCACGTCCACCATCTTCGACACCGGCGTGTACATCGTGGTGGTCGGGCTGGTGCTGGATGTGCTGCGCAGCCTGGGGGCCGAGATCGACGAACACTTCGAGGAAGAACCCGCGGCCATCCGGCGCGAACGGGCGGAAGCGGTCCACCCCGCCGCCGAGCGGGAGTCCGCTCCCGTCCCCGCGGACACGGGGAGGGGAGAGGCATGAGCGTCAACCTCACCCTGCTGACCGTCATGGGGGCCCTCTATGCGTGCGGCATCTACCTCATTCTCGAGCGCAGTCTCACACGCGTTCTTCTGGGGCTGATGCTCCTGGCGAACGCCACCAACCTGCTGATCCTTGCCACCGGCGGGTATGCCGGCCTGGCCCCGTTCTTCAGCAAGGACACGGAACCCGGCACCTACAACGACCCCCTGCCCCAGGCGCTGATCCTGACGTCCATCGTGATCTCCTTCGCCGT
The DNA here is from genome assembly GCF_059759125.1 of Arthrobacter sp. GQ119. NCBI lineage: Bacteria > Bacillati > Actinomycetota > Actinomycetes > Micrococcales > Micrococcaceae > Arthrobacter > Arthrobacter sp. GQ119. The sequence goes on from NZ_JCAXEA010000010.1 coordinate 29,408, forward strand.
CACCGCCTTTATGCTGGGCATCATTTACCGGACCTGGGTGCTGGCGCGCCAGGATGAGATCCAGGACGACGTCGAGGACCGCCGCGTGGCGGCGACCCCCAGCTTCGATGCCGAGGACGACGCCGTCATCCCGGTGGAAACGTCGGAGTTTCCGCTCACCATGCTCGGCGCCGATGGCGGGGGAGTGTCGGACTCACCCATGCCGGATGCCGCAACCATCCCGGCGGGTGGCCGCGCCATCTCCGGGGAGGCCGCCGCGCACGAAGAGAAACCAGGTTCCGCCACCATCGACAACAACCCGGAAGGAGACGGAAAGTGAGCCTGACAAGCCTGGCCCCGCTCGCCGTCGTTCTTCCCATCCTGGGCGCGGCGCTGACGTTCGTGCTGATCCGGCATTCGCGTGCGCAGCGGGTGGTGAGCATCGCGCTGCTGGCGCTCACCCTGCTGCTCGAGTGCCTGCTGCTGGCCTCGGTCTGGAACGGGGGAACCGAGGCGGTGAACATCGGCGGATGGCTGCCGCCGTGGGGAATCGTCCTGGTGGTAGATCAGTTCTCGTCCCTGATGCTGGTGGTGTCGTCCGCGGTGAGCCTCGCCGTCCTCGTGTACGCCACCGGCCAGGGCATGGCCGACGGCGACGAGGACGCGCCCCTGTCGATCTTCCACCCCACGTACCTGATCCTCGTGGCCGGCGTATCCAACGCGTTCCTGTCGGGCGATCTGTTCAATCTCTATGTCGGATTCGAGATCCTGCTGACGGCCAGCTACGTGCTGATGACCCTGGGCGGAACCGGCCCGCGCATACGTGCCGGTGTCACCTACGTGGTGGTTTCGGTGGTGTCCTCCGTGCTGTTCCTCATCGCCATTGCCATGATCTACGGGGCCACCGGCACCATCAACATGGCGGACCTGGCCATCAAGCTCGCAGAGCTGGACCAGGGAACCAAGACGCTCCTGCACGTCATGCTGCTGGTGGCCTTCGGCATCAAGGCCGCCGTGTTCCCGCTGTCGTTCTGGCTGCCTGACTCCTACCCGACGGCACCGGCCCCCGTAACGGCCGTGTTCGCAGGCCTGCTGACCAAGGTGGGCGTGTATGCGATGGTGCGGACCGAAACTCTGTTGTTCCCGGGCGACACCCTGAACACTCCACTGATGATCGCCGCGTTGCTGACCATGGTGGTGGGGATCCTCGGCGCCATCGCCCAGAGCGACATCAAGCGTCTCCTGTCGTTCACCCTCGTCAGCCACATCGGTTACATGGTGTTCGGGCTGGCCATGTCCTCCGTGGCCGGCCTCGCCGCCGCCGTGTTCTACGTGGCACACCACATCACCATCCAGACCAGCCTCTTCCTCGTGACGGGGCTGATCGAGCGCCGCGGCGGAAGCTCGTCGGTTGACCGCCTCGCCGGGCTCGCGAAGCTGTCCCCGATTCTTGCACTGCTGTTCTTCGTTCCCGCCATGAACCTCGCAGGCATCCCGCCGTTTTCCGGTTTCCTTGGCAAGCTCGGCCTCATGCAGGCGGGCATCCAGCTTGGAACACCCCTGGCGTACACTCTGGTCATCGGCGGTGTCGTGACGAGCCTCCTGACGCTGCTGGCCGTCGCACGAGTATGGAACCGTGCGTTCTGGCGGAAGCCCGAAGACGCCGAACATCCCGATCCCGTGCTGCTTGCCGACGCCAAGGATTCGCCTGCGGGCCTGCGGACGGGAAAACGCGGCCTGATCCTTCTGCCTCGCACCATGGTGGGCTCCACCATGGGACTGGTGGTGCTCGGCGTGGCGCTCACGATCTTCGCCGGCCCGCTGTTCCAGGTGGCCGGCCAGTCCGCCGACGCCATGCTGGACAGGTCGGCGTATATCCAGGCGGTGCTGGGTCAGCAGGCGCCGCTGCCGAACCTTGCGCTCAACGGCGGCACGTCCCCCAGCGGCAGCACCCTGAACGGCAGCACCCCCAACGGCGACAGCCTGAGCGGCAGCACCCTGAGCGGCGGTGGGAAATGAGCCGGCGGCGGGTCTCCCTGCGGCAGGAACTGCCGCTGCTTGTATGGCTCGTCATCGTCTGGGGCGCCCTGTGGCAGGATTTCAGCCCGGGCAATTTGCTGTTTGGCGCCCTGCTCGCCGTCGCGGTGGCGCGGCTGTTCTACCTGCCGCCGGTGGAGCTGAGCGGACGCTTCAGCGTTCTCCGCGCCATTCCGTTCGCCGTGGCGTTCCTTGGCAGGGTGGTGGCCGCGAGCTTCCAGGTCTTCTATCTTGCAGTAGCGCAGGGTCCCAACGTGACCAACGCCGTCGTCGCCGTTCCGCTCCGGAGCCACTCGGACCTGATGGTGACCGCCACAGGCCACGTGATCTCCCTGGTCCCGGGATCGCTCGTGGTGGAAGTGGACAGGTCAACCTCCACGCTCTACATCCACGGACTGAATGTCCGGAACGCCGAGGACGTGCGGAAGCTCCGCAAGGGCGTGCGGGACACGGAAGCGGGCCTGATCCGCGTCATGGGAACTAAAGAGGAACTTGCAGCACTGAACCTGGAGGCCGGCACGTGATGGAACTCGTCCTTACCGTCACCGCTGTGGTGCTGTCGCTCGCCGCCGCGGGCGCGATCGTGCGGATCGCCCGTGGCCCGTCCCTGCTGGACCGGGTGCTGGCGGCCGACGTGCTGCTTGCCATCCTGGGTGCGGCGCTGTGCGTCGACATGGCCGTCAACCGGCACCTGAACAACCTGATGCTGCTCGTTGCCGTGTCGGTCATCGGGTTTATCGGTTCGGTGACCGTGGCGCGCTTCGTCGCCGACCGGCGGGAGCAGCTCAATGAATCCTGATGCCAGCGCCGTGAATACCGTCATCGATGTGGTGTCCACCGTCTTCATGATCGTGGGGGCGTTCATGTCCCTGGCCGCTGCGATTGGCCTGCTGCGGTTCCCGGATCTGATGAGCCGCATGCACGCCGCCACCAAGCCGCAGGTGCTTGGCCTGTTCCTGCTGCTGGCCGCCGTGGGACTGCAGCTGCGCACATGGTGGGTGTGGCCGGTACTGCTGGTGGCCTGGATCTTCCAGCTGCTTACCGTGCCGGTGTCCGCGCACATGGTGGGCCGGGCCGGCTACCGAACCAAGCACCTCCACAAGGAACTGCTGAGCACGGATGAACTTGAGGCCGTGGTGCTGAAGGCCGCCGAGGCGGCCAGGGAACAGGATTCCGACGGCGGCCGCTGACTGATTGCGCTGACCGGGTGCAGGCCGGGTTGGGCAGGCCGCGCCACATTTATGCGACCGCAGCCCGGCTCGGCGTCGTAGGCTGGTCCCACATGCGACGGACAGGAGGCTGAGGTGGCCCAGACCACGGTGACCGGGGCGACGGTTCTTGAGGTGATGACCGAACTGGCCGGGCTCGAGGACCCGAGGATCCGCGAGGTGAACGCCAGGCACAGCGACGACCACGGCGTGAACCTCAGCAAGCTGCGCGCGTTGGCCAAGCGGCTGAAGATCCAGCAGGAGCTTGCACGCGAGCTGTGGGAGACCGGCGACGCCGCGGCGCGACTGTTGGCCATTCTCATCTGCCGTCCCAAGGCGTTCGAGCGCGGTGAGCTGGACGCCATGTTGCGCCAGACGGGCACACCCAAGGTGCAGGACTGGCTCGTGAACTACGTGGTGAAGAAGACCCCGCACTCCGAAGAGCTGCGCCTGGCCTGGTTCGCCGATCCGGATCCGGTGGTCGCCAGTGCCGGATGGGCGCTGACCACCGAACGCGTGGCGAAAAAGCCAGAGGGGCTCGACCTCCCAGGGCTGCTCGACATCATCGAGGCGGAGATGACAGACGCCCCGGATCGCCTGCAGTGGGCGATGAACCACTGCCTGGCGCAGATCGGGATTGGGCACGCCAGGCATCGTGCCCGCGCCATGGACATCGGTGAGCGCCTGGAGGTCCTCAAGGATTACCCGACACCCCCAGGCTGCACCTCTCCGTTCGCGCCCATCTGGATCACCGAGATGGTGAACCGGCAGCACGGCATCGGTGAGCTGGCGGACACTTCATAGGAGCACACAATGGGCCACCCAAGCCAGGATTCCGCACCCCACAATTCCGCACCCCACAATTCCCAGGACAGGCTCGTGGTGGCGTTGCCCGATCTCGGGTTGCAGGCGCCCGCTCTCGTGGGCGGGAAGGCACTGAATCTCGGCAGGATGGCTGCTGCCGGGCTTCCGGTGCCCTCCGGATTCTGCCTGACCACCTCCGCGTACCGCTCTGCTGTGCCCGCGGAACTGGAGGTCCTCGCTGCCGGTCTTGCCGACCTCGGCCCCGGGGATGCCGAGCATCTGTACAGGCTTGCCGGGGAGGCCAGGGAACTCGTGAACGCAGCGCCGGTGCCGCCGGAGGTGGATGCCGCCGTGCGCACCGCTTACGCCGCTATGGGCATGGCGGGGCGGAAGCAGGGGACGAGCGGCGAACCGGCAGTTGCCGTGCGGTCCTCCGCCACAGCCGAGGACCTGCCGTTCACCAGCTTCGCCGGACAGTATGACACCTTCGTGGGCGTCACCGGGGCCGACGGGGTACTGGAAGCGATCCGCCGCTGTTGGGCCTCGCTCTGGACCGACCGGGCTGTGGTGTACCGGGCAGCTAACGGGATCAGCCACCGCGAGGTGAGGCTCGCCGTCGTCGTTCAGCATTTTGTGGAGGCCGCGACGGCGGGCGTCCTGTTCACCGCCAATCCTGTGACCGGAACCCGCGGCGAGACGGTGATAGACGGCCACCATGGAGCCGGACAGGACGTGGTCTCCGGTGCGGTCAATCCCGCTCATTTCGTGATCCAAACGGCCACCGGCCGGCTGGTGGACAGTACCCACCCGGACGGCATCCGGCACGACGGCGGTGCGCACCGGCCGGTTCTGAACGCCCAGCAGCTCCGCGAACTCACGGCGCTCGGCGCGGCCGCCCAGCGCGTCCTGGGGGCGCCCCAGGACGTCGAGTGGGTCATTGATCGCGGCGGGACGGCCTGGCTGACCCAGTCACGCCCCATCACCACGCTGTATCCGCGGCCCGTGCCGCTGCCGGTAGGCCTTTCCTCCACCGGATTTGACCTTGGATCTGAGGACTTCGCGGATACGGAAGCGCCGGCCGAAGAGGACACCCGCGTCTACCTGTGCGCCAGTCTCCTGCAGGGCCTGACCCGGCCCATCACGCCCATGGGGCTCACCGCGCTGAACCTGATGCGGGGCGACAGGGGGCCGTGGCAGCAGTACGCCACCCCCGGCCGGCGGCTCTACGTGGACCTGACCCCGGCCTTCCACAGCAACGGCGGCAGGCGCTCCTTGCTCAAGATGCTTCCCCTGGCGGATGGGAGATCCGCTTCCCTGCTCGCGGCCCTGATGGAGGATCCCCGCTTCGCCGTGAAGTTGTCCGCTGTCCGGAAGGAGAAGCCTAAGGGAAACCGCAACTCCCCGCCAAAGGACCAACGGAAGCGAAATGCCCGCGACGTGCAGAACCTGGCCACAATGGCCAAGATGCTGCCCTCGATGGTCCGGGCCGTGGTGCGGCCCGACGCCGAGTTGCGCCGGGCGCATGCCTACGGCAGACGGCTCCGGGCCGACCTGGCAAGAAACCAAGGCGCACTGACGAGCGAAAAGCGGCTCGATCATGTCGAAGGCATCATGCGCGGGACTGTCGAGGAGCTGATCGGCGCAACCCTGCCCGCCCCCGCCGTCGGCTACCTGCTGCTGGGCGCCGCCCGCCGGCTGCTTCGCGGCATCGTGGAGCCCAGGGAGCTGGAATCGGTTCTTCGCGGGCTGCCGCACAATGTGACCACCGAAATGGACCTGGAACTGTGGCACCTGGCCGCGTCGCTCGGCCGGGATCCCGGTTCCCGGACGGCCTTCCTCGGAAAGAGCCCGGAGGAACTGGCCCGGGATTACGGTGGGGGCACCCTTCCCCCGCCGGCACAAACCGGTGTTGGCGGGTTCCTGGAAAAGTACGGTCACCGGGCGGTGGCGGAAATCGACCTTGGCATGCCGCGGTGGTCTGAGCGCCCGGACCACATTCTGGGCGTGATCGCCAACTACCTTCGGGTGGAGGATCCGGAGCAGGCCCCGGACCGGCAGTTCGCCCGCGCCGCCGAACAGGCGGAGTCCGCAATCCGCGGCATGGTCGAAAAAGCACAGGCGAAGGGGAAGGTGCGGAGCCGGCTGGTGGGTTTCTGCCTGCACCGGACCAGACAGCTGGCTGGCCTGCGGGAGCTGCCGAAGTTCAACATCGTGGTGGTCCTGGGTGAGATGCACCGGCAACTCGCCGAGGTGGGCAAGGACCTTGCCGGGGCGGGGCGAATTGCGGGCCCCGAGGACGTTTTCTTCCTCACCTTCGACGAACTTCGTGTGGGGCTGCGGGGTGCCGGTCTGTCCGGCATCGTGGACAGCCGCCGGCGGCACTACGATCTGGAACTGCGCCGCCGGCACATTCCCCGGTTACTGCTTTCCGACGGGACAGACGTCGAGGCTGCCTTCGCGCCTACGGCGGGGCCCCCGGCAGAGGGAATCCTGGCAGGCACGCCCGCCTCCGCCGGCACCGCCACCGGCAAAGTGCGAGTCATCCTGGACCCCGTCGGCGCGCATCTGGAACCCGGGGAAATCCTGGTGGCGCCCTCCACGGATCCGGGCTGGACCCCGCTCTTCCTGACAGCCGGCGCCCTGGTCATGGAGATGGGCGGAGTGATCTCGCACGGGGCAGTCGTGGCCCGCGAGTACGGCATTCCTGCCGTGGTCGGTGTCCCGGACGCCACCGCCCGCCTCCGCACCGGCGACACCGTGACAGTGGACGGGGCGGCAGGAACGGTCGGGCCTGCCATCCCGCGCTGACAGTTGGGCGGCACCCCCTGGGGGCACGCCATCAACGGGCACCTTCTCGATTTCGTATCAGATGCATACGGCTCCTGCCGATGCTGCTGCAACAGCCAGTGGATCCACCGGTTCCCTTCCGAGAAGATGGATGAGGTCGGTGGCGGTTCCGGCGAGGAATCCGTGAGCTGCAGCGGTGTGGATGGACAACAGCATTGGGGGCTGGAACGGCAACAGCCCCGCCGTGTTGAGGGCGTCCCTAAGATCCTCCAATGTGCCCGGCTGGTACGCCCACCCCAGCCGGTCCGCGACGTTCTGGCCGGTCACCACCCGTTCCCCCACGAGGTTGTAGCTCTGGCCGCTGTGTGGCCCGGGGTTTTGGCGACGATCGAGGCCGCTTCTGCCAGGTCCTGCCGAGCGACCGCCGCTACGCCGCCGCGGCCAAACGGAGCTCTAATCACTCCATCTCGCGTGGTCAGGAGTTGACCGATCAGTTCGGCGTACAAGCCGTTCCTCATCACAGTCCACGGAAGCTCTCCGTTCCTGAGACGGCGTTCGGTCCAGCGGTGGGCCAAGGCAAATCCGAGGTGATCGCCCTCCTCGGCGAGACTGGTGTACACGATGTGCCGTACTCCGTCGCGTTCCGCGGCCGTGATGGCGTTCTGGTGCCGGTTGATGACGACGTCGTCCTCGGCGGTCCCGGCCGAGATGAGGACCAGCGTGTGCACGCCGGCGAAGTCGAGCGTTCGGGGATCGTCGAAGTCCACCTTGCGGAGCTGGCCGTTGGCGGCAGGGTCGCGGGTGCCCCCCACAGCCGGCGCGCCGGATATTGTGAGGTGTTCGAGGACTGCTGTGGCGAGGTGGCCGGAGGCCCCGGTAACGAGAATCATGCATGCGCTCTTTTCGCTGGTACTTTTCGGTAACTAGACTCATCGTCGGTAACCGGATGAAGTCGCACAAGGAGGCACTCTCGTGTCAGATAGTCACACGGAAGTAACCGCACTGCTTGAACCGTGTGGTGATGCTGATCATCCGGACTGCGGGATCCGCGACGTACTGGACCGGATCGGCGACAAATGGTCGGTGCTTGTCATTGTGGAGCTGGCCTCAGGTGCGAGGCGTTTCAGGGAACTCCAGCGCGCGATCGACGGAATCTCCCAGCGCATGCTGACCCTCACCGTCAGGCGGCTCGAACGCGATGGCCTGGTCTCCCGGACCGTCTACCCCACGGTTCCCGCGCAGGTGACCTATGAACTCACTCAGCGCGGAAGCAGTCTTACCCATCTGCTCAAACAGCTCGCGGACTGGTCACTGGAGCACAAGGATTCCATTGGGCAATCACGGGAACTGTACGATCAGGAACACCCCGACCATGCGATCCGATAACCTCCCCGGGGACCCGCCGCCGCCCTCACGCCGGGAAGATCCGGGGGCAACGGGGCGTTAAATTCAGTAGGACCAGCGATTGGGACCGAGGCATTCCGTGGGTCCGGGTGAGCTGGCGTGGGTAGTCAGGGGGCCGGTAACAATGGGCAAGACAGTGGCAGTTGGCTATGACGGGTCGGACCAGTCCAAGCTGGCCCTGCGCTGGGCCGCGGAGTACGCGATGGCATCACAGGCCATCCTGCGGATAGTGCACGCGTGGATTTGGCCCATGTTCACTCACGACGTGGGGCCGGTGAAGGGAGTTGCCGATAGCGGGTTACGGCACGCAGCCGAGGCGATTCTTTCCGAGGGCGTGGAACTGGCCCGCGGCATCTCGCCCGATCTGCACATAGAACCACGGATGGTTGCAGGCCTGCCCACGGATGTCCTGCGCCAGGAATCCCCGGCTGCGGGCCTGCTGGTGGTCGGTAGCCGCGGGCTGGGCGGCTTCCTTGGAAAGCTCGTGGGCTCCGTGTCCGTCGGCTTGGCCGGCACGTGTCCCGGCCCTGTGATGGTGGTCCGCGCCGAGCGTGCGGAAGGAAAACCGGTGATCGCCTGCGTGGACGGGCATCTGAGGAGCAGCAAGGTCCTTGAGCAGGCAGTCAGTGTGGCACAGACCTTGCAGACGAAGCTGCGGATCGTCCACGTGGATCCACCAATGCCGGCCTGGGGACGCCATGCCCCCTCGCAGTTTCACGGCAGGGACGTTCTGCGCAATGCCATGCTCCACGTGCAGGGGCTCGATCCCGGCCTGGCTGTGTCGGAGGAACTTCTCTCCGGGCACTCCGTGGCCGCTGTGCTGGTCGATGCGGGGACTGATGCGGAACTGCTGGTGTTGGGGGCGCCCAGGCGTGAAGGCCATCCCGGAACCCTGGCCACCGTTCTGACGCACGCACATTGCAACGTCATGATCGCAAGGTAGCAAGGACCCAGGGCTCAACCGCCGCCCTCGTCGGAACCGTCGGAACCGTCGGAGCGGCCCTCCTTCCCATCATGTTGTCGGTGGGCCCGGGCTATCAGGTCCATCAGTTCCTTCTCGTCCTTTACCTGCCGCCGGTGTTTGGGGCCGAACCTGCGTATCTGTTGTTCTTCCGCGACCAGCTTCGCGAAGATCCGCCTCCGTTCCCCGAGATCATTGGTGTAACCGGGGTCGAGGTAGTTGATGACATCGCGGCGGGCGGCGGACACGACCGCTCGAGCCTTTCCCCGGGGACTGAGCAGCGATGCGAGAACTGTGACGCCCAGCACGGCAATGATCACTGTGAGCGAGAGCGCCGTATCGAACTCGACTACCGGCACCGGATCGCCGTCATTGATGAACGGCACGTTGTTTTCGTGGAGGGCATGGAGCAAAAGTTTCACGCCAATGAACCCCAGGATCAGCGCCAGGCCGTAGGAAAGGAAAATGAGGCGGTTCAGGAGCCCGTCGATCAGGAAGTACAGCTGGCGAAGGCCCAGGAGCGCGAACGCGTTTGCCGTGAACACGATGAAGACGTCCTCGGTCAGGCCAAAAATGGCCGGGATCGAGTCCAGCGCGAAGAGAATGTCGGTGCCGGCGATGGCCACCATCACGAGCAGCATCGGTGTCAGCGTCCGTTTGCCGTCCTGCAGCGTGAGCAGCTTGTCGCGGTCGTAGTAGTCCACGGTGTGAAACAGCCGTTGGGTCATCCGGATCATGATGTTGTCCGCGGACTTTTCCTCCGGGCGGTCGGGTCTCAGCATGTTGCCTGCGGTAATCAGCAGGATCAGTGCGAAGAGGTAAAAGACCCAGGCGAAGGTGTTAATCAGCGCCGCCCCCAGAAGAATGAAGACAGTGCGTGCGGCCAAGGCGAACGCTATGCCGAACAGCAGCACTTTTTGCTGGTCTTCGCGCGGCACCCCAAAGCTGCTCATGATCACCAGGAAGACAAACAGGTTGTCCACCGACAAAGCTTTCTCGGTCAGGTAGCCTGCGAAATATTCTGCCCCGGGGGAGGCCCCTCCGAAGACGAAAATTCCGAACCCGAAGCACAGCGCGATCCCCACATACACGGATGACCAGATGACCGCTTCCTGCAGGGTGGGAATGTGTGCCCGGCGGACGTGGACAAAGAAGTCAAAGGCCAGCAGCGCAACGATGCCCGCGGCGGTCAGCACCCATATCAGTGGAGGAACGTCCATCATTCCTGCTCCCGGTAGCCGATGAAGGCACGGCAGGAGGATGCAGCGCACGGGAGCTGCACCGCTTCCCGCCTTGCGGTCAGGCTACTCCCTATTGCCGCTTCCGGCGTACCCTCCGCTGGACCTGGTTCAGCGGAGGAACAGCTGACGGACCAAGGCCGGCGGCCAAGGCAGCTTCGCTAGAGAGCAAGCTCGCTGCTGCCGCTGATCGAAAAGCAACCATCTCCGTCGCCATCATCACGTGAGATGTAGGTGGTGAAGTCAGCAAGCGACATGAAGCAGTAGAAGTCGCTGTAGCGGTAGTTCGCTTTTTCTGCCTTCGTCGCCACTTTGATCATCATCACTTTCGCAGTCGAGGTTTTCGTTGCCGTTGAGTCAACGATGCGCGGCCACGATCAAGGTTTGCAGCGATTGGATGCAGTGTTCGGGCAAGACTGGGGAAGAATTGGCGAAGCAAGCGCAGTGTGGGCTAGACGATGTCCTGGGTCTTGGCGAAGCGGGTGATGGCGCGCTGCGTGCCGCGGTTTGCCAGCACCTGGATTACCGCGCTCACGGACGCGGAAATGAGGGCGAACGTCAGGGCCGTTCGCAGTGTGGTGGGGACGTCGTCCTTGTCGCCCTTGGGAGGCTTCCGCCCGGTGGCCTTTTCCCAGATGGTATCCACGGCCTTGGTGCCGGCGTACCCTGCCAGCAGGCTGATGCCAGTGCCAAGCAACTTGATGAAGAAACTCATTCCGGGACTCCCTGCGTCATGAATACTGGTCTTTCCCTAGCCTAGCCGTATGGAGCCGTGGATTTCCCGCAGCGCCTGGACCACGAGATCGTGGTCCTCCATCTGTGGCAGCCCGGAAACCGTGACGACTGCTACGGCTCCCACCCCGCGCACGTACACGGGGAAGGCCCCGCCGTGGGCAGCGTACGTTGACTGGTCGAACCACGCATTGTCCTCGATCCGGCCCCCGCCAAGCCGGCCGCGCAGGCCCACCAGCAAAGACGGCTCCTCGTAGCGTGCCGCGGTCCGCTGCTTCGCCCGCACCCAGCCCTCGTTGTCCGGTGTGGCGCCCTCGAGCGCCACGTGGAAGAGGACCTGGTCCCCCTTGGTGATGTCGATGGCTATTGGGAGATTGTTTTGCTTCCCCATTTCCACCAGCTGGAGTCCCAGCGTCAGCGCGTCATCCTTGCTGAACCTGGGCAACTGCAGCTCGGCTATTTCCCCCTCAATCCGCTCAATCAGGGCCTCCAGGGCGCCTGCCGGCTGCTCATCCGGAGAGTCAGGGTCGAAGGCGGGCACGGCGCTGTTGCCGGAATCCTCATGCGTCATGGCCCCAATGTACTCCGGTACGGGAACGGCTCACCTCCCGGCCGCTGGCGGCCGCCGTCGTACTTCCCGGAATGTGACTGCAGCCCCGGGCTGCGGGGGCTGTCCCGGTGTAAACTGGATCAGCCCATAAGGGCAGATTTATTACGACAGGGGAGCGCCGCCGTCGGACCTCACTGGCATTGCCAGGGAACCGCGGAAGGGCGCTGAGAGTGCGGACAGCCGCAGACCCTCGAACCTGATCCGGCTAGTACCGGCGCAAGGGAGTCGAGTTCTCAGAGTGTCCGGCAGCAGGCAACCCCACCGCCCGCAGCCGGGGAGCGCTTTCCCCTCCTGATCCTCAGGAGGACCATCATGACAACTGCAGCAACCAAGAAGGCCGGTTACAACTGGCGCGTGGCCGACATCGTCGTGGCGGCACTGATCGCCGTCGCCGGCGGCGTGATTTTCTGGGCCTGGTCCCAGGGCGCCAACCTCATCTCCGCTCCCATCAACGCGGTCTACCCGCCGCTCACCGGCTTCTACGCCGGCGGCTGGATGATCCCGGCGGTGCTCGGCATGCTCATCATCCGCAAGCCCGGCGCGGCACTGTTCTGCGAAGCCGTGGCCGCCACCGGTGAACTGATCATGGGATCCCAGTACGGCACCACGGTGCTGATTTCCGGCCTCCTGCAGGGCCTCGGTGCGGAACTCGTGTTCGCAGCGTTCCGGTACAAGAAGTTCAACCTGCCCGTTTCGCTGCTGGCCGGCGCGGGTGCGGGGCTGTTCTGCGGCCTGAACGATTCCTTCGCTCCGTGGGGCTGGAACATCGCCTACGCGGCCGGGGACAAGCTGGCCTACGTCATCTTCACCGCCATCTCGGGTGCCATCATCGCCGGTGCGCTGTCCTGGGTCGCTACCCGCGGCCTGGCCAAGACCGGCGTGCTGAGCTCGTTCGCGTCCCGCAAGGCAGCCACGGAGCCCGTCTTCAGCTGATGCCCGCCCATCATCACGGGGGCGTCCGCCCCGCCGCGGTCACCGCCCGCGGCTGGGGCTGGCGCCACGCCGGCCGCACGAAACCTGCCGTCAACGCACTGGACCTGGACATCCGTCCGGGGGAGCGGGTGCTGCTCCTGGGGCCCTCGGGCGCCGGCAAGTCCACGCTGCTCCACGCCCTCGCCGGCGTGCTCGGTGACAGCACGGCGGGAAGCAGCACAGCGGACGACGGCGGTTCCGCCGGCAGCGACGACGCGGACGAAAGCGGCAGCCTCCTGATCGACGGCGAACCGCCGCGCGCCCAGCGCGGCCGCGCCGGGCTCGTGCAGCAGGACCCCGAAACGCAGGTGGTCCTCTCCCGCCTCGGTGACGATGTCGCCTTCGGCGCCGAAAACCTCTCGGTGCCCCGCGACGCCATCTGGAGCCGCGTGCACGAGGCGCTGGACGACGTCGGGCTCGCGCACCTTCCGCTGGACCACCCGACGTCGGCCCTGTCCGGGGGACAGAAGCAGCGCCTCGCGCTGGCGGGCATCCTGGCGATGCGCCCCGGGCTCATCCTGCTGGACGAGCCCACCGCCAACCTGGATCCGGCCGGCGTCCTGGAAGTCCGCGACGCCGTGGGCCGCTGCCTCGACAAGACCGGCGCGACGCTGGTGGTGGTGGAGCACAGGGTCGCGGTGTGGAAAGACCTCGTGGACCGGATCATCGTGCTGCAGCCGGGATCCGCCACGCAGCCCGCCGTGCTCATCGACGGCGCCCCCGACCAGGTCCTGGTACAGGCGCGCGAGATGCTGATCGCCGCCGGGGTCTGGGTGCCGGGGTACGTTCCGCCCACCCGGCGCCGGTTGCATAGCTTTCCAGGCGGCAAGGTCCAGCCGGAGCTGGTGCCCGGTCAACTGCTCCTTGCGGCCGAAGGCGTCGGTGTCTCCCGTGAGCGGCCGCGGAGACGCGGCTTCAAGTCTGTTCCGCCGCTGCCAATCCAGCGGGACATCACAGCGCAGGTTCGCGCCGGTGAGGCCTTGACCATTACGGGGGCCAACGGCGCCGGTAAATCCACATTCGCGCTGACGCTCGCCGGCCTGATCCCTCCCGTCGAGGGCAAGGTGTCGGCCACCGTGGAGCTGAGCCGGGGAACAGGGATCGATCCCTACAAATGGCGGGCCGAGCAGCTGATCGCCAGGATCGGCACGGTCTTCCAGGAACCCGAGCACCAGTTCGTCACCGGCAGGGTCTTGGACGAGCTGCAGTTTGGCCCGCGGCACATGGGCCACGGGGAAGAACGGGTGGACGAACTCCTCGAAAGGCTGCGCCTCACGGGCCTTGTGGACGCCAACCCGTACACGCTCTCGGGCGGGGAGAAGCGGCGGCTCTCGGTGGCCACCGTCCTGGCGGCCCATCCGCAGGTCCTGGTCCTCGACGAGCCGACGTTCGGGCAGGATGCCAACACCTGGGCGGAACTCGCCTCCTTCCTCTCCGAACTGCTCGACGCTGGAACGGCCGTGGTCTCCGTGACGCACGACCAGGAATTCACCCAGGTGCTGGGCGGCACCGAGCTCAAACTGGGCGCACCGGAACTCCGGGTGCCCGGCGTCGGGACACCGAAGGCGGCCACATCATGAGGGCCGCCCTGATGATCGCCGGGAACCGCGCCCTGCTGACCCGAGCCAACCCGCTGGCCAAACTCGTGGCCGTTTTCCTCATCACCCTGGTGCTCGCGCTGTCCATCGACTGGATGTCGGCCTCCGTTGCGCTGGCCTGCGAACTGCTGTTGTTCCCGCTGGCCGGGCTGACCTTCACGCTGCTCTGGCAACGCGGCTGGCCGCTGATCCTCGCGGCCGCAGTCGGCGGCTGGAGCACTTCCATCCTCGCGCCGGACAGCGGAAGGATACTGCTCGACGTCGGCATCTGGTCCATGAGCGAAGGCTCCCTCGAGCTGGGGCTGGGTTTCCTGCTCCGCGGCTTGGCGATTGCGCTGCCGGCGGTACTGCTCATGAGCTGCACCGACCCCACCGACCTCGCCGATGCCCTGGCGCAGAAGGCCCGCCTGCCGCACCGCTTCGTCCTGGGAACGCTGGCAGCCATGCGGCTCGTGGGACTCATGGCGGAGGAATGGCAGACCATCGGCATGGCCCGGCGGGCCCGCGGCGTGGGATCCCGCGGCACCCCGTGGCAGCGGCTACACGCCACCCTGGGGCAAAGTTTCGGTCTGCTGGTTCAGGCCATCCGCCGCGCGACCCGTCTCGCCGTCACCATGGAAGCGCGCGGCTTCGGCGGTGCTGACAGGACCTGGGCCCGCGAATCAACCTACAGCCGCCTGGACATCTGGGTGCTGCTCGGGGGAATGGCAATCGCGGCCGGCGCCGTGGTGGCCGCGGTATGGGCCGGCACGTGGAACATGGTGTGGCTGGAGGGGCAGTAGCGCTTCTCTTGCCGCTCCTCGCCGTTTTGTGGCGTTCCTAGATGCAGGAATAGTTGTAGTCGAAGCCCTTCGAGACGAACTGCGTGAGTGTGACTTGTCCGCCGGAGGTCAGGGGAGGAAGGGCGCAGTTGTTCTTGGCTCCATTCACCGTCTGGGCACCGGCGAGCCAACTGGGCAGGCTGTAGAGGCTGCTGTCTTCACTGACTGCGCCGACGATCTGCCACCACTGCAGGCTGGTGGAGTAGATGCCCACGTCCGCGCCGATGCTGTGGAAGAAGTCCGTCATGCCTTCGAGGTCTGCCCTGTTGGCGTTCTTGTCGCCGGACCACGTGTTTTCGGTCTCCACGTCGAGCCACCACAGGTAGTCCTCCGGGTCCGGGACCGTACGGAGATAGGCGTCGTCGAACGCCTTGGCATAGCCGTACATGTAGGCGCAGGCGGCGTCTTCCGCTCCAGTGCATGTGCCGTAGGGGTTGGCCACATCCTTGCCACCGTAGTCGTTGCTGTTCGGCCACCAGGATCCGGCGTGGCCGGGGTTGGCGGTGTTGACGTATAGGGCGACCGTGGGCTGGGCAGTCCCGCCCGGGGCGGCCTCAGCCCACTCCAGTTGCTCGTGCAGGCAGGGATTGGTGGTGTTGGCCAGGCCGTTGTTGACGCCGACGATGGCGAAGGCGGGAATTTCAGGGAGCGCCTTATTGCATTGCGGCCAGGACACGTCGTTGCCCAGCAACGTTATGCCGACGCCCGGAGGGGTACTCGGCTTCGCCTGCGTGGTCGGGGCAGGGGGCGGGACCGACACTGAGGACGTGGGATCGGGGGTTGCCGCAGGAGATGGGCCGGAAACTGGGGACGGCCCGGTGGGGGAGGGGGACGGCCGGGTCACGGATGACGGGGGGGCCGGCGGCGAGCCGTCATCCAGGCGGGGGCCGGGAACGAATCCCACTGCGGTCGCGACCACGAAGGACAGCAGGGCGGTGGCCTGCTGCCTGGTCGGGCGCTTGTTGCCGAGCACCCCGGAACTGAAAATGGACACGGCGGCCTCCCATTCCTCACTATTGGCCGCAACCGCTAGCAGCTAGCTTGCGCCCGCGTCGTTTCCCGGTCAAGGCCCTCGCGCGAGCCCGGCAGAGTATTACTCAGGGCGGGCGGCAAAAACGGGCAGGGTGGAGGACCGGTATCGCCGTCGGTAAGCGGGCGTGCTGGAATTTATCGCATGAGGCGGGTAGCGCGCGGTCTCTGCGACCCGCTAGCGTGCGTCCTTCACCGAAATACCTCATTTGTGATATTTTTTAGGTATGACTCAAGAGACTGCTGAACAGGTTGGCATGATGCTCCGCGACGCCCGCGGGCAGAAAGGGTGGACCCAGGAACAGCTCGCCGCCGAACTTGGAACCAGCCAAAGCGCGGTGGCCAGAATGGAGCAGGGCAAGCAGAATCTGAGCCTGAAAATGATCCAGCGCCTGGAGGCGATTTTCGGCCAGAGCATCGTCCAGCTCGGCAAGTCCCAGATGACCCACCTCCGCGTGGAAGGCGGCCGGACACTCTCCGGCTCCGTTGACGTGAACACCAGCAAGAATGCCGGCGTCGCGCTCCTTTGCGCCAGCCTTATCAACCGTGGCACCACCACGCTGCGCCGCCTGGCCCGCATCGAGGAAGTCAACCGGATCGTGGAGGTGCTCACCAGCATCGGCGTCGAGTGCACCTGGCTCAATGACAACGATCTCCGGCTCCGCCGGCCCGCAGACCTGGACCTGGACTCCATGGATGTCGAGGCCGCACGGCGCACCCGCAGCGTGATCATGCTCCTGGGGCCGCTGCTGGACGAGGCGGATGAATACCGGCTGCCCTATGCGGGCGGCTGCGACCTCGGCACCCGGACCGTGGAGCCGCACATGCAGGCGCTGCGCCAGTTCGGGCTCTCGGTGGAGGCCACCGCAGGCTTCTACACGGTGCAGGCACCTGCTTCCGACGACCTTGACCGCTCCTTCGTTCTGACCGAACGCGGCGACACCGTCACCGAAAACGCCATCATGGCGGCGGCCCACCGCCGCGGCACCACGGTTATCCGCAACGCGAGCCCCAACTATATGGTGCAGGACCTCTGCTTCTACCTGCAGCGCCTGGGCGTGACGATCGACGGCGTCGGCACCACTACCCTGAAGATCACCGGCCTGCCGTCCATCGACGTCGACATCGAATACTTCCCCTCGGAGGACCCGATCGAGGCAATGAGCCTCATCACCGCCGGCATCGTCACCGACTCCGAGGTGACCATCCGCCGGGTGCCCATCGAGTTCATGGAGATCGAGCTGGCCACGCTGGAGCAGATGGGCCAGCAACTGGAGGTGTCCGGTGAGTACATGGCCCGCAACGGGCGCACACGGCTGGTGGATGTGACCACCAAGCCCTCCGAGCTGCGCGCGCCGGAGGACAAGATCCACCCCATGCCGTTCCCCGGCCTGAACATCGACAACCTGCCGTTCTTCGCCGTTATCGCCGCGAACGCCGAGGGCCAGACCATGATCCACGACTGGGTCTACGAGAACCGGGCCATCTACCTCACCGAGCTGAACAAGCTCGGGGCGCGCGTGCAGCTGCTGGATCCGCACCGGATCTATGTGAACGGCCCCACCCGGTGGCGCGCCGCGGAGGTCGGCTGCCCGCCGGCCCTGCGCCCGGCCGCCTGCCTGCTGCTGGCCATGCTCGCGGCGCGGGGTGTCTCCGAGCTGCGCAACATCTACGTCATCGAGCGCGGCTATGAGGACTTGGCCGAGCGCCTTAATACCATCGGCGCCAGCATCGAGTACTTCCAGGACTGAAACCCAGGGCCAACACAGCGCGAACTGGCAGCTAACGCCCTCAAACGAGAAATTTGAGGGCGTCACGTGCCAGTTCGCGCTTCGTCATGTCCGGGACGTTTTCGCTGGTCTGACGGACAATGTACGCATGCGGACGTTTGGGGTCGAGGAAGAGCTGCTGATTGTGGATCCGAAGACCGGGGAGCCACTGGCACTCGCCGATGCGCTGCTGGCTGGCCGGAAGCTGGCAGCCGATGATGCCCCGGACAAGCCGCGTCTGTTTGAACCGCACGGGGAAACCGAGTTCGACGACAGCGGGATGGGCCTGAGCTTTGAGCTCAAGCTTGAGCAGATCGAGACCCAGACGCGCCCGTGCCTGGACCATGTGGAACTCCTCCGCCAGATCCGGGCCGGCCGGGCCATGGCGGACGAGGCGGCCCGAAAACAGGGCGCCCGCGTCGCCGCGCTGGCCACGTCGCCGCTCGCCCTGGCCAGCCACACCACCCCGGACCCGCGGTACGCCCGCATGCTCGAACGGTTTGGCCTGACCGCCCAGGAGCAGCTGACCTGCGGATTCCACGTCCACACCTATATCGAATCCCAGGAGGAAGGCGTGGGAATCCTGGACCGGATCCGGGACAAAATGGCGGTGCTGACGGCACTCAGCGCCAACTCGCCCTTCTGGAACGGGCTGGAAACCGGTTTTGCGAGCTACCGGACCCAGGCCTGGAACCGGTGGCCGACGGCCGGGCCGTCGGGCATTTTCGGCAGCCTCCCTGCCTACCGCCGGGTGGTGATCCGGCTGCTGGAGACCGGCGTCATGCTGGACGAAGGCATGATCTATTTCGACGCCCGGCTGTCCCGCAACCATCCCACAGTGGAGGTCAGGGTTGCCGACGTCTGCCTCCACGCAGAGGATGCCGCGCTCATCGCTGTGCTGGTCCGGGCACTCGTGGAATCGGCGGGGCGGGAGTGGCGCGAAGGCGTCGAGCCCGCGCCTGTCCCCACAGTGCTGTTGCGGATGGCGTCCTGGCAGGCGAGCAATTTCGGCGTTCGCGGCGACCTGCTGGACTTTGGCAGCTTCCGCCCGGCGCCGGCCGCGGACGTCGTGGCCTCCCTGGTGGACTACCTGGAACCTGTGCTGGCCGAGCAGGGCGAACTCGAGTTCGTGCGGAATGGCGTCGCCACGATTCTTGAACGCGGCACCGGGGCTGAGGAGCAGCGCAGCGTGCGGCAGACAGTGATTGCAAAAGCAGCGCCCGACGACGGCGGGCTGGGTGCCGTCGTCGCTCACGCCGTGCGTGCCACCACGCGGGGAATGTCGGGCAACTCCGATCCCCGGACGGAACCCGCGCCCGAGCTGCTCCGCGTCCGCCAGCCCTGACCCTCCCGGTCCGATGTGGTCCCGCCGCCCGGGCGGCGTGCCGCCGGTGTTTCCGATGGTCATTTTTCCGTAAACCACAGGAAATATCGGCTGGCTACGCTGGAACCACAGAATCCATTCGGGGGAAGGCGCAATCATGCGTGTAGGTGTCATCCGGGCTTTGACGACGTCAGACCGGCGTCTGCTCAATTCACACGGAAAGCTGCTGCAGGAATCCTTCGGCTTCGATGTGACATCGCGTTGCATCCCGGGCCAGCCGTCCGGTGTCTACAACGAGGAGTCGCTTCGGGCGGCGGTTCCGAAGGTTGTGGACCTGGCCCTCGACATGGCCGATGACGTTGACGCCCTGATCGTCAGCTGCGCTGCGGATCCCGGCCTGGCCGAGGTGCGCTCCGTAGTGGGCATTCCTGTGATCGGGGCTGGGTCCGCTGCCGCTGCGGCCGCGCTCTCGTTTGGTGGGCGCGTGGGCGTGCTGGGCCTCAAGCAGTCGGTGCCGGGTCCGATTTCCGAGGCCCTCGGCGACCGCATGCTGCTGATCGACGGACCTGAGAGTGTGGAGACGCCCGAGGGGTTCCTGATGCCGACAGGCATTTTTGATTCCCTTGCCGCGGCCCACATGCTGGTTGATGCAGGGGCGGATGTCATCGTCGAGGCAAGCACCGGGCTGACCAGCATCGGCATGGCAGACGTTCTGCGGCGCAGGCTGGGCATACCGGTGATTGACCCCGTCATGGCCGCCGGCTCCATGCTGATCTCAGCTGTGGCCGCACGGGAACTGCACGCGGTCTGAGCCTACCTAATTTCAATCCATTCTCTGTTGTGACTAAGGTGCGATACCCGGACCGTGACCACGTCGTACACGTTCCGCTCCGAACTATGGCTCTACCCCGGGGAAGCGGGATGGCACTTCATCACGCTGCCCGTGGATGTGGGCGAGGAGGTCCGTGAGGCGACGGCGTTGCTCCGCAAGGGGTTCGGTTCGGTCAGGGTGACTGCCGACGTCGGTGGCCAGACGTGGCAGACCTCCCTCTTCCCCGACACGCAGAGCGGGTCGTACCTGCTCCCCGTGAAGAAGGCCGTGCGGACCGCCGCACGCATCAGCGCCGGGGACGAGGTGGAGGTCCGGCTCACTGTCGAGGATGGCTGACGGGGGCGCCTGACAGCGTTTGCGGAACATAAACCGGTCCGGCTTAGGAGCGGAAATAACCCCCAAACCGGGTGGGCATGCGGTCGGCACGCCCGTCCGCTCCAAGGTTTTCCAAGGTTTTTCAAGACGGCACCGGCGCATGATGGGGCAGCCTACCCCCAGAGAAACGGCGCCAAAGATGAAAAGAACCCGCTGGCTTAGCAAACTGCTCGCCTTGCCCATGGTCGCCTGCATCATCGCCGCAGGGGGCCTCGTGGCCGCCAGCGGGGCCCAGGCGGCCACCGTGGGCACGCCGAGCATCGCGTACTCCGGTGTGCTCAACCCGCCGACGGCAGACAAACCGCAGAGCAAACTGTGGTGGAACGACGGTTCCTGGTGGGCAAATATGTGGAAGACCGGCAGCGGCTGGAGCATCTACCGGCTGGACCGGGACACGGATACGTGGGTGGACACCGGGGTGCGCAGCGACAGCCGGGCCAGCACATCTTCGGACACCTTGTGGGACGGCACGCACCTGTACATCGCCTCCAACGTGGTCACAGCAGGTGCCTCAGCCGCCGGACAGCCGGCCCGCCTCTACAGGTACAGCTACTCCAACGGGACCTACACGCGCAGCACCGGGTTTCCCACCACCATCTCGAACAACAGCAGTGAGTCGCTGACCATCGCCAAGGACTCCACCGGTGCGGTCTGGGCCAGCTGGACCCAGGTCTCCGGCACAACCAGCACGGTTTATGTCAACAACTCCGCCCCCGGCGGAACGAGCTGGGGAGCGCCCTTCGTGGTGCCCGGGGCGGCGGATCCAAGGCCGACCCCCGATGACCTGTCCGCCATCGTCGCCTTCGACGGTGATGAAATCGGGATCATGTGGACGGACCAGGCCACCGGAACCGCATGGTGGGCCACCCACAACGATGGCGAAAGCGCGAGGGCGGCGTCATCGTGGAAGGTGAAGGAAGCCATCAAAGGCAACAAGAAGGTTGATGATCACCTGAACATCAAGACGCTGCAGACAGATCCTTCCGGCCGCGTCTACGCGGCAGTGAAAACCAGCCTCAACGACGGTTCGAACGACCCGAACCTGGCCCAGCTGGTGCTGGTGGTGTTCAAGCCAGGCACGGGCGCGTTCTCCCAGACCACGATCGCCCGGACCGGGGACTGCGTGTCGCGTCCGCAGATCATGCTCGATACCGAGAACAACCTGGTCCGCGCCTTCCACACCGCGCCCTCGACCTCGGTCAGCGGCTGCCCGTTCTCCGGCGTCGCCGGCAGCATCTACGAAAAAACCGCCTCGATGGACAACCCCGTCTTCGGGGCAGGCCGCGGCACGCCGATCATCGAGGACGCCAGCTCGGCCAACATGAACGACGTGACCAGCACCAAGCAGAGCGTCAACGCCGCCACCGGGATCGTCGTCATGGCCAGCAACAACGTCACCAAGCGCTACTGGTTCTCCGACCGCAGCCTCGGCACCCCGCCCGGGAACACCGCCCCGGTCGCGTCGTTCACGGCCACGCCAACCACCGGCACGGTTCCCCTGACGGTGAGCTTCACCGATACATCCGTGGGGTTGCCGACGTCATGGGCCTGGAATTTCGGTGACGGCAGCACCTCAACCACACGGAACCCGTCCCACACCTACAGCGCATCCGGCACCTATACGGCACGGCTGACGGCCACGAACGCGGCAGGCTCGTCGTCGACCACCAGGACGATCACGGTCAACCCGTCCGACGGCACCAGCTTGGGGATCTCCGTCCGCAGCTCAACCACGGCCAACGCGACAACGGCAACCAGCACGGTCTCCCTCGCCGCGCCTGCAGGCCGAACGGCCGGGGATGTCCTGGTCGCCTCGTTTACCGCGGACCTGAACCCCACGGCGGCGGTGCCGGCCGGCTGGACCGCCATCGTCAACGGGCTGGGAATCAACAGCACCACCACATCGGGCGCACGGGTCTTCGCCTACTACCGCGTCGTGGGGTCCGCGGATCCGGCAACGTACACCTGGACGTTGAGCAAGGCCGTGAAGTGGGGCGGCGGCATTACGGCCTACGACGGCGTCAGCAATACAACGCCCCTGGACAGCGCGGTGGCCACGGCGGTCAACGCGACGTATACCGCCACGAGCATCACTGTCCCCAGCGTCACGACCTCCAGGGATGGTGCCCGGCTGATTGGCGGCGTCGGCTTCGACGCGGCAACGCCGGGTGCGACGGCGCCCACGGGGTGGACGGAGCGGTGGGAGGCGGCCAACGGCCAGATCGCCGAGCAGGCCGACCGGGCACAGACTACGGCGGGCGCCAGCGGCACCGCGACTTGGACATTCAGCGCGGCCAAGGCGGCCGGAGCGTGGCGGACTGCCCTGAGGCCGGAAAGCTGACCGCGGGACTGGACCAAGGACCGGACCAGGGGACCGCCCAACCGGCGGTCCTGCCAACCCAGGACCTCAGATTTGCTTGAGCGCCTGCTCCAGGTCGCCGATCAGGTCCTCGGGATCCTCCAGGCCTACGGACAGCCGCACCACGCCGTCGCTGAGCCCGATGGCTGCGCGACCTTCCGGCCCCATGGCACGATGCGTGGTGGTGGCGGGGTGGGTGATGAGGGTCTTGGCGTCGCCGAGGTTGTTGGAGATGTCGATGATCTTCAGGGCGTCCAGCAGCGCAAAGGCGGCCTCCTTGGCCGACTGGCCCGCCGTCGTCGCGAGTTCCAGGGTGAGCACGGTGCCGCCGGCCTTCATCTGCTTGGCGGCAAGCTCGTACTGCGGGTGGGACTTCAGCAGCGGGTACTTGACCCAGCTGATGGCCGGCTGGTCCTCAAGCCATTCGGCGAGGCGCAGCGCGGTGGCCGATGAATGGTTCACCCGCAGCGCCATGGTTTCCAGCCCCTTAGTGAGCACCCAGGCGTTGAACGCGGACAGGTTAGGCCCGGTGTGGCGCATCAGCTGCTTGACGGGTCCGTCGATGAATTCCTTGGTGCCCAGGATGGCGCCGCCCAGCACGCGGCCCTGGCCGTCGATGTGCTTGGTGCCCGAATAGACGATCACGTCGGCGCCGAGGTCGCCGCAGCGCTGCAGCAGGGGAGTGGCGAACACGTTATCGACGACGACGGTCGCGCCGGCCGCGTGGGCGAGCTCGCTGACGGCGGCGATGTCCACAATCTCCTGCATGGGATTGGACGGTGACTCGAAAAAGACGGCAGTGGTGGGCACCGAGAGGGCCGTGCGCCACTGCTCAAGGTCCGGACCGTCCACGAAGATCGTCTCCACGCCCCAGCGCGGCAGGATTTCGTTGAGGATCACGAAGCAGGAGCCGAACAGCGAGCGGGCGGCCACCACGCGGTCCCCGGTGGCCAGCAGGGCGCCCAGGGCAGTGAAAACGGCGGACATGCCGGACGCCGCGGCGAAGCATGCTTCCGTGCCTTCGAGCAGGCGGAGGCGCTCCTGGAAGGTGGCCACGGACGGGTTGCCGTAGCGGGAATAGACGAAGCGTTCGTCCTCACCGGTGAAGGCGCGCTCGGCAGCGGCCGCGGACTCGTAGACGAAGCCGGAGTTCAGGAAGATCGGCTCAGTGGTCTCCTGGAAATTGGTGCGGTCCAGCCCGCCGCGGACGGCTTGGGTCTCGGGACTCCAGCCGGCGGCATCTTGATTGAAGGTCACTTAGTTCTTTCCCAGGTTTGTCGGCAGACCGCGGTTTTTCCAGCCGTTGACGGTGCGCTCACCGTACCGGTCGGGCTCTCCCTCGAAGCCTTCGAGGACGTTGTACGAGGTGAAGCCGGCCTGGGTCGCCGCGATGGCGGCGGCAATGGAGCGCTGGCCGGAGCGGCACAGGAAGACGAGCTCGGCGCCGCCGTCCTCCGGAGCCTGCTGCTTGAGCTCGTCGATGAAGGCCCGGTTGGGGATGCCGCCCGGGAAGGTCCACTGGATGAACAGCGGGTCATTCTCGGTGGCCTTGGTGTCGGGGATGCCGATGTGTGCCCATTCGCCCTCGGTGCGGACGTCCACCAGGACGGCGCCCTCCTCCAGCTTGGTCCATGCTTCGTGCGGGGTGAGGTCTCCGGCGTAGCTCATGCGTGCCCCTCGAAGGCTTCGGCGTCGAGGTTCTCGTCCGAGTCCAGCCGGTCCACGGCGGTGGCCACGGCGGCATCAGCTGTTGCGACGGCGAGGGGCAGGATGACCGCCTGCGCCACGATCACGTCCCTGCCGTTGAACGCGGCTGCCGGGTTGCCGTGCAGCACATACCCTTCGGCCAGGGCGTCCGAAATGCGTTCGCAGAAGGCACGGTTGTCCGGTCCGGTGATCAGGCGGTAGGCCAGTTTTTCCTCAGGTTTGTCCTGCGGGGCCGGCAGGGTGGCGCCGGCGGGCGCGTCCGTCATGACGGATCTCCTTCTCTCACGCTTGCAGCTCGAGTGGTCGATTGCCGAGTATTCACCTGAGGCACCCCGCCGCGAAAGGGAGGGTTGCCGACCGGCCAGTCAGGGCTTGGCGCCGGTTCTCATTACTCCTCAAAAAAGTAACACCGACGACGCCGGCGCGCACCGCCGCCGTCGTCATGTTCCGTAACGCTGGAGGCCTGCAGCGTCGGTTACAAAGATCACGACCGGGTGCATAATGACGGGAGATGAACCGCCGCAACGCCGGATGAAACCAGGCACCAGTGAACGAATCGAATGCCAATACAGTCGACCCCATGCTGCACTTTGGGTGGTTTGTGGGCCACGGGTTCGGGGTCCAGGGCTGGGGGACACCCGGTTACGGGATCGGCTATGACTGGAAAAAACCCGGCCTGTACCAGCATGCCGTACGCGAGTTCGAGCGGGCCGGACTGGACCTGT
Source organism: Arthrobacter sp. GQ119 (assembly GCF_059759125.1). Taxonomy (NCBI): domain Bacteria; kingdom Bacillati; phylum Actinomycetota; class Actinomycetes; order Micrococcales; family Micrococcaceae; genus Arthrobacter; species Arthrobacter sp. GQ119. The sequence goes on from NZ_JCAXEA010000010.1 coordinate 54,679, forward strand.
TCATCATCGAGGACTCCCTCACCGTCCCCGACACCTATGGCGGGAGCGCCGAAGTCTCGCTGGCACAGGCCTCCTTCGCGCCCAAGCACGATCCGCTGGCCCTTGTCCCGTACCTGCTCTCCGCCACGGAGCACCTCGGCATCGTCCCCACCGTCAGCGCCTCCTTTTATCCGCCGTTCACGGCGGCCCGGCTGCTGGCCACGCTGCAGCACTTCTCCAACGGCCAGCTCGGCTGGAACGTGGTGACCTCCGGCAGCGACCTCGCCGCACAGAACTACGGGCTGGACCAGCAAATCGAGCACGACCTCCGCTACGAGAAGGCGGAGGAATTCGTGGACGTGGTGCGGAAGCTCTGGCGCAGCTGGGACCAGGACGCCATCGTGGAGGACGCCGGGGCCGGGGTCTTCGCCGACCACACGAAGGTGCGGCCCATCCACCACGAGGGCGAATTCTTCCGGGTCCGCGGCCCGCTGAACACGGCTCCCCTGCCGGAGGAGCCAGTACTGGTGCAGGCCGGGGCATCGCCGCGCGGCAAGGCCTTCGCGGGAGGCAACGCGGACGTTGCCATAGCGCTGGCCCGCGGCTCCGAGGGCATGAAGGCCTACCGCGACTCCATCCGGGCCGAAGCCGCCAAGGCGGGCAGGAACCCCGACGACGTCAAGGTCCTGTTCGTCCTCAAGCCCACTGTGGTGGGCTCCAAAGCCGAGGCGGAGGAGCTGCGGGCCGCGCGGCGGGAGCTGTCGCAGCGGGACGTGGACAGCCAGCTTAATTCGATCTCATATCTGTCCGTCATCGACTTCAAACAGTTCGACCTGGACGAGCCGCTGCCGGAACTGAGCACCAACAGCAACCAGGGCACGCTGGAACACTTCTCCAAGGCTGCCCCGCCGGGCTCGACGCTGCGGGAGATCCTGCAGGCCCGCAGCGGTGGGGCCGGGGACAGCATCATCGGCACCGCGGAGGAAATCGCCGACCACCTCGAGGAAACAGGCGCCGCTGTTGGCGGGGACGGCTTCCTCTTCTCCGGCTTCGTGGACCCGGCCACCGTGCACGGCGTGCTGGACAAACTGGCACCGGTGCTCCGGCGCCGCGGACTGCTGCGGACAAGCTACAGCGACGGCGGCCTCCGCCGGAACCTGCTGGACTTCTAGTGCCATGGCCGGGACACGGAGGCCGGACAGCCTGCTGCCGGACGCAAAACGTGCCACCTTCCTGATCGGCACGGCACACCTTGTAGCCGCCGACGTGGCGCGGGTCGCCTCCGATCCGACGGTCGAAGTCGTCCTGAGCGCTGACGCAATGGAGCTGATGGGCCTCTCCAGGGATGTGGTCCAGTCGGCCATCGACTCCGGCCGCAGGGTTTACGGGCTGAACACCCTGCTGGGCTCCGGCCGGGACACGGCTGTGGTGGAAGAATCCATCCTCGACTATCAGGTGCAGGTGGTCCGCTACCACCACAGCGGGATCGGCGCCGTACTCGCTCCGGAGGAAATCCGGGCCGTGATCCTCGCGAGGCTGATCGGCTTCACCCGCGGCGGCTCCGGCGTCCGCCCTGAAGCAGCCCGGTTCTATGCAGAACTGCTCAACCGGGGTGTGCTTCCCGCCATCCCCCGCGACGGTTCCGTCGGCTCCTCAGACCTGACGCAGCTGGCCGCGGTGGCCGCCGTCGCCATCGGTGAAGGACAGGCACTGGCACCCGACGGGAGCATCATTTCCGGCGCGGCGGCGCTCGCCGCGGCTGGCCTTGAGCCGCTCGTGCTGGCCGCGGGCGAGGCCCTGGCGCTGGTCAGCGCCAACTCATACTCGATCGGGGCAGGCACCCTGGCGCTGGCCCGGCTGCTGCATCTGGCCGACCTGGCGGACACCGCTCTCGCTCTGTCGCTGGAGGCTACCGGACGGTACGACGGCGGCGGGAACCTCAGCCCGTTTTCGCCGGCCGTGCAGGCGGCCAAGGCGGTGGACGGTCAGCGGATCTCGGCCGCGAACGTCCGGCGTCTGGTGCGCGGCGGCTGGCTGGAGGACCCGAGGCGTGAGGTGTCGGTGCAGGACGCCCTCTCCTTCCGCGCCGCGCCGCAGACGCACGGCGCGTTCCGTGCCCAGGTCACTGCCCTGGCCGGCGCCCTGGAAGTGGAGCTGAACGGCCGCGGCGACAACCCGCTGACGGAGCTGGCCACCGGCCGGATGGTGTCCGGCGGCAACTTCCAGCCCATGCAGCTGGCCCTCGCCTTCGAAGCGCTGCGGCTGGGGCTGGCGCACCTGGGCATCAGCAGCGAGCGGCGCATCGCCAAGCTGTACCCGCCCCAGCGGCTCATCCGGCAGCTGAACCTGGAGGCAGCCCGAAGCGGCACCCCGCTGGCTTCCGAGGAACTGCCGGGCCTCCTCTGGTATTCGGCAGCAGGCCTGTTGGCTGAACTGAAATTTCTCGCGGCGCCGGCAACGCTGGGGGCACCCACGCTCTCCGCCGACGTGGAGGACCACTCCACGCTGGCACCCCTCGCGCTCCAGCAGCTGCAGCAATCGGTGGAGGCCGCCTCGAAGCTGCTCACCATTGAGGCGCTGACGGCCGCCTATCTGCTGTCGGAAGCGCAGGCCGCGGAGGTCGGCGGCAGGGAGTCTGCGGCGGAGTCGCGGCCGCTCGGCAAGGGGACCGGCACCGTCGTCGACCGTCTTTTCCGGCTCCTGTCCGAGCAGTTGCCGGCATCAGCCCTGGTGGAGCGGGGCCGCGCAGCACTGCGGGACCTGCTGCCCGGCCTGGCGGAACTCCGGCTGCCGCCGGAGGAGACGGACGATACAGGAGGCGAAGCATGAGCACGGTGACAGGCAGGCCCGAACCGCGGCACGCGGCGGCCGTGGTGGACCTCGGGGCCGACGCCGGAGCCGTCCTGGCGCGCGTCGGCCACACGCCGCTCGTTCCCCTGGCAGCGCTCAGCCGGGGCCTGGGCAGCACGGTATTCGTCAAGCTGGAATCGGAAAACCCCGGCGGCTCCATCAAGGACCGCACGGCGCTGAGCATGGTGCGCGCGGCCGAACGCAGCGGGGAGCTGCGGCCCGGCGGCACGATCGTGGAGAGCACCTCCGGGAACACCGGGATCGGGCTGGCGCTGATCGGGGCGCTCACCGGGCATCCTGTGGTGGTGGTGACCGGTGATTCCATTTCCTCGGAAAAGCTGGAGGCGCTGAGGCGGTACGGGGCGCAGGTGGTGTTCACGGACTGGAGTGCGCCGTCGGACTCTCCGTCGAATGCCAGGGCGGTGGCAGCCCGCATCACGCAGGAAATTCCGGGCGCGTGGCGGCCCCTCCAGTTCGACAATCCGGCCAACCCGATGGCCCACTACGAGGGCACCGCGCCCGAAATCTGGGAGCAGACGGCGGGGAGGATCACGCACTTCGTGGCGGGGGTCGGCACCGGCGGGACGATCACCGGGAACGGGCGGTACTTCAAGGAAAAGTCAGCGGGGCACGTCGAGGTGATCGGCGCCGATCCGTACGGCTCCGTGTACAGCGGAGGGCATCCGGGCCAGATCCTGGTGGACGGCGTGGGCAACTCCTGGCCCAAACCGGACTGGCCGAAGGTCTTTGACCGCGGCTTGCTGGACCGGTTCCTCCGCATCCCGAACGACGAGGTGTACACCACCGCCCATCGGCTGCTCAACGAGGAGGGGCTGTCCCTCGGCCCGTCGTCGGGGCTGACGGTGGCGGCAGGCCTCCGCGTGGCACGGGCCGCCCCGCGCGGGTCCGTGGTGGTGGCCATCGCCCCGGACACCGGACGCAACTACCTGAGCAAGGCCTTCAACCCCGAGTGGCTGGCGGACAACCACATCCGCCTGGCCGCGGACCTGGCGGAGGACTACGTCAGCTGACGCGCTTCTCCGGTCAGGACGTAGCCTTCCCGGTCAGAAAGAAGGGCCGCTCGCCGCGGTTTCGCTTTCGGACCGGATCCAGGAGTTCCAGTCGAGCGGATGAACGGACGGCCGGCCCAAAAGGTACCCCTGGGCCGCAGTCAGCCCAAGCTCCGTCACCGCGCTCAGTTCCGCTACGGTTTCAATGCCTTCCGCCGTGAGCTCCGCGCCGATGTAACGCGCGAGCTCCGCCATGGCAGCGCCACGGAGCCGTTGTCCTTCGGAATGGTCGATGTTCTCGATGAAGCGGCGGTCCAGCTTGATGACATCCGGGCTCAGCTCGAGAATCTGGTCCATCGACGTGAAGCCCGCGCCGGCGCCGTCGACGGCAATCCGGAGCCCGCGCCTGCGCAGCGGTGCCAGGGCAGCGCCCAGCGTCGGATACTGGTCAGGGGCCACCTGGCCTGTGAGCTCGATGATGATCCGGTCCATCGGAAGCTGGGAGTGCTCCAGTAATCCATAAATGCGCGCATCCAGGCATGTGGCGGTCGTGAGGTTCAGGGCGATGAACAGGGGCTCGGGGACGGAATGTGCCGCAGTGAGTGCCCGGAGAAGCGCGGCGATTTCGAGGTCTGCGCCCAGGCCCACCGATTCCGCCTCGTTGAACCAGTGGTCGGCGCTGGCGCCGTCATCGCTCACGAAGCGCGTCAGGGCCTCGACACCGATGACCTGCCCGTCCGGAAGCTTCCGGACCGGCTGGAAGGCTGTCATCAGCATCTTGTCACCGAGGACGGCCTCGATCTTGTTCCTGCTGCGTCTGGTGAAGGGAACCGGCGCGGGCAATTCCGCTGCTTGGGCCGGCTCGACCGTCAAGGGTACGGCACCTTCGTGATTGGCGAGTGACGTGGTCACTTTGAGGTGCTCAAGGAGTGCGAGCTCGGGATGGTCCGGATGCGCCGCGACCAGGTCGCGGAGCCTCTTCCGGGTCCTGTCACTGGCAGGATCGGACTCCGCCAGCAGCACGTCAATAATTTCCTGGGCTTGCCAGCGCACAGTTATTTCGCCCACATCCCCTGGCAACGCTGCCTGGGCCCCCAAGCCCTCGGGTAGTGAGTTTGTCAATGCGGGAACGGAGGATTCATCCCTGGACATCGGCTATTCCTTTATGGCTCCTGGTTCCGGCTGAGCCCGGAACCCCGGGCTGACCTGCCCATCCCCTCGGATTAGGCGGTCAGACCGTTCTAGAAGAGTACAACGGCTGCATCTGAATTGTCTGTTTTTTTCGGAACCCACCTTTCACGTACCAGTTTTCGCGGATCCGGGCACCAGCTTTGACTGGAGGTTTGCCGTGGCCGGGCCCTGGATAACGGTGCCGTCCGTGGCGAACCGGGACCCGTGACAGGGGCAGTCCCAGGTAGCGTCCTCCGCGTTGAATCCCACGGTGCAGCCGAGGTGGGTGCAGACGGCGGAGACAGCCTGCAGCTTCCCGTCGGGGTGGGCGTAGACAGCCACCGGCTCCCCGTCCGCGTCAACAACCGTCCCTTCACCCGGAGCCGGAAGCCCGGGAGCTGGCGTCCTGGCCTCCTGCGGCTTGGCCTGCAGCAGGGCGGGGATCTCCGCGCCCGGCGGCATGGGCCGGTTGCTGTCGAACACCGCGGCCCACGGGTTGCGCCTTCCGCCGAGGGTGTCGGCGAGGATCAGCGCGGCGGCGGTGCCGTTCGTCAGGCCCCACTTGCGCAGTCCGGTGATCACGTGCACATGTTGGCCCCCGGAGGACATGAGCCCCACGTAGGGCAGCCCGTCCACGGTCATGATGTCCTGCGTGGACCAGCGGAATTCGGCATTCCCGGCGCCGAGGCGGTCCCGGGAGAATGCCGCCAGCCGGGCATACCGTTCGGCGGAGTCGCCGCCGTCGGTCACGCGGTGCCCTTCCCCTCCGGTGAGTACATAGCTGGTGCCCTCCACGTCGATGGTCAGGATGGAGCGCAGCGGCTCGTCCGCGCTGATGAAGGTGGCGTCCATGGCTGGCAGCTGTGCGCGGGAAGCCACGATGTAGGAGCGGTGCGGGTAACACCGTGTCTCGAACGATCCTTCGTCCCCGAACGGGACATTGGTGGCGACGATGATGTCGTGCGCCCGGACGGATCCCCCTTCGGTGTCCACCACGCCCGGTGCTCCGTCCCGTAGGCCCGAGACACGGCTTGCCTCGAACACGAAGCTGCCATCCCCGTCCACGGCCGCAGCCAGTCCCTGCAGGTATTTCAGCGCGTGCAGCTGCGCCTGGCCGTCGAAGCGAACGGCAGCCCGCACAGGAAAAGGCAAGGGCACGTCTGTCGTGAAAGAGGAGGGCAGCCCGAGCCGTGCGGCGAGGTCTGCTTCGGCACGGACCTGGTCCGCAGCGTCCTGCGATTCCGCGTACGTGTAGTTGGACACCCTCCGGAAGCCGCAGTCGATGTTCTCCTCGGACACGGTGCGTGCGATGTGTTCAAGGGCGGCCTGGTTGGCCTCGCCGTAGGTGCGGGCCGTGGAGGCGCCGTGGCGCTCTGCCAGTTCGGCGTAGGCGAGCCGGTGCAGGGAGGTGACCTTCCCGGTGGTGTGTCCCGTGACTCCGGTGCCGACGCGGGATGCCTCAAGGACGGCCACCGTCAGGCCTCCCCGTTTGAGGGCCAGTGCCGCCGTCAGTCCGGCGACGCCGCCGCCGATCACCGCAACGTCCACCTCGACGTCGGTGGCCAGGGACGGATAACCGGTCTGCCCGGCGGTGGCCAACCACAGGGAGATGGGTCTGCCCCCGATGGGCTCAGCCATGGTGTAGCCGTTCGCCGGCCCGGCTGGCAGGCGCGGGACGCTCACGTAAAGGACATGTCCGGTTCATTGCCGCTGTCATCCTGGACCCACGCAGTAAAGTCCGCCAGTGACATGAAGCAGTAGTAGTCGCAGTACCGCAGGTTCTTTTTTTCTGCCTTGCTCATGCCGGTTATTCGTCACCCGTACGGCGTTGGATGGCAGGCATCCACGCAGCGGCGAATCCGATCGTTCCAGCGTCCAGTCCATGTGCACGCCTCCTGAGGCAGACCATACCCCTATCGCGTCATGGAAGAAACGGCCACGCAGTTACAGGATCCCGCGCAGTTACTCGATCCCGGCGAACAGCTCTGCCAGCTCAGCCGTCAGCTGCTTCCGAAGCGCCGGCGTGCCAATCTCTTTCCCGTCGATGTGGTTCACCGGCGCCAGCAGCCGGATGCTGGAAATCAGCCACACGGCATCGGCGTCGAACAAGTCCTGAGGTTCCAGCGGGCCGTAACCCAGTTCCCAGCCGGCAGCCTTCGCGGCGGCGAACAGCGCACCCTGCGAGGTGCCCGGAAGGATGCCGCTGTCCAGCTGGGGCGTGATGAGCCGCCTGACCGTTGCGCCGCCGTCGGCCTCTTCGACCTGCGCCAGCAGGACGGTCGACGTCGGCCCCTCCAGCACGCGGCCGTCGGAGGACGTGAAGATGACGTCGTCGGCGCCCTGTTTGCGGGCGTGGCGCAGGGCGGCCATATTGACCGCGTAGGAGAGTGTCTTGGCGCCGAGCAGGAGCCAGGGTGCTCGCTCGGCGGCATCGCTGTCGTAGCCGCGGTCCAGCAGGATGACGTCGATGCCCGCTTCGCGCTGGCGCCGGCCTGCCGCCCCGACGGGGGACACCTGAACCCAGCAGGTGGGCCCCGCGGCGCCCTCGACGCCCCTCGTCACCAGGAGCTTGACCACGGCCTCGTCCTCTTCGCGTGAGGCAGCCGGGTTATCGGAACGGAAGGCCGCAACGCCCGTTTCGATGGCGCGCCGCCAGGTGTCCTGGTCCGGTATGTCCAGGTCGAGTGCTCGGGCAGAACCGGCCAGCCGGTCCAGGTGCGCCTGGACCTTCCGGGTCCGGCCGGCCACGGCGAGCATGGACTCGAATACGCCATCGCCCCGCGTGGCGCCCAAATCGGTGGCCATCAGCTGGGGCTGGGTGGGGTCGGCGATCCGACCGAATTCATAGTCCGGGTCGAGAAACACCAGCACGGTGGCTGAAGCAGGAGAAGTCATGCCTCAAGCTTAGTGCGGCCGGTCCCGGATAGGCTGTGCAGGAGCGTCCCTTCCGGAATGGCTCCGAGGGCAAGAAACAACGGGGGGTTTCACCAGTGTTGTGGCCATTTCCGCTCGCCGGAACCCTGCCGGCCTGGCTGGTTTTCGTGCTCAGCGCGGTGGACTTCATCATCAGGGTGCTCGCCCTGGGCATCATCCCCGGCAACCGCCGGCCCACTACCGCCATGGCCTGGCTGCTGGGCATCTTCTTCGTACCCGCCCTCGGCCTGATCCTTTTCCTGCTGTTCGGCAACTTCCGGCTCTCCAGGCGGCGCGTGGAGCAGCAGCAGCAGGTCAGCGAAAGGGTGCGTGCCCGCACGTCCGTGCTGTCCGACGTCGGAAGCGAATATCTTGGCCCCGAATGGGTCAAGTCCGCGGCCGAACTCAACCGCCGCCTGGGCTCCATCCCGATGGTGGACGGCAATTCGGTCGAGCTCATCCCGGGCTACCCGGACTCCATCCGGGCGATGACCGAGGCCGTCCGGAACGCCAAACGGTTCATCAACGCCGAGTTCTACATCATGAGCACGGACCACGTGACGGACGAGCTGTTCACGGCGCTGGAGGAGGCCGCCGACCGCGGCGTCGAGGTCCGCGTGCTGTTCGACCACATCGGAACCCTCCGGGTCAAGGGCTACGCCAGGCTCCTCAAACGTCTCAAAGCCAGCCGGATCCAGTGGCGGCGGATGCTCCCGCTGCTGCCCATCCATGGCCAGTGGCGCCGGCCGGACCTCCGGAACCACCGCAAGATCATGGTGATCGACGGCGAGGTGGCGTTCACCGGGTCCCAGAACCTGATCGAGCCGTCCTACAACAACCCCCGGCACCGGAAGGTGGGGCGTGAGTGGGTGGAGCTGATGGCGCGGCTGCGCGGCCCCATCGTCCCCACGCTCAACGTGGTTTTCGCCACCGACTGGCTCAGCGAAACCGACGAGTCGCTCGAGGCCCAGCTCGAGGAGCAGCTCGAACTGCCCGATGAAACCGCTCCCGGCAATGTCACGGCGCAGGTGGTTCCCAGCGGCCCCGGCTTCAGCACCGAGAACAACCTCCGGCTGTTCAATACGCTCATCTACTCCGCCCAGCACCGGATTTCCATCTGCAGCCCGTACTTCGTGCCGGACGATTCACTGCTCTACGCGATCACCACGGCGGCGCAGCGGGGCGTCGACGTCGAGCTCTTCGTCTCCGAAAAGGGCGACCAGTTCCTGGTCCACCACGCCCAGCAGTCCTACTACCAGGCGCTGCTGGAGGCCGGCGTGCGGATCTACCTGTACAAGGCGCCGTTCGTCCTGCATGCCAAGCACTTCACCATCGACGACGAGGTGGCTGTCCTCGGCTCCAGCAACATGGACATGCGCTCCTTCTCCCTGAACATGGAGGTGTCGGTGATGTTGCTCGGCACCCAGACTGTGAACAGCATGCGCGAGGTGGAGGACACCTACCGGGACATCTCCCACGAGCTCAGGCTGGAGGACTGGATGCGGCGGCCCCTCGCGGCGAGATACGTGGACAACGTGGCGCGCCTCACCGCCACGGTCCAGTAGCCCCAGCCAGCGCGCCGGTAGCCCGGCCAGCGTGAACAAGCAGCTAATGCCCTCAAACGGCGAATTTGCGGGCGTTATCTGCCAGTTCGCGCCGGGAATTCCGAGCCCAGGGTGGACAGCACGCCGAACGCCTTGGTGCGGATCTCCTCGTATTCCTCCTGGGGCGCTGAATCGGCCGTGATGGCGCCGCCGACGCCCAGACTCAGCGTCGACGTCGGCCCGCCCCCTGCGCGGTCTCCGGCAGTGCGGTCCTCGTCCGCCGACTGGACAACGAGCGTACGGATGGCGACCGCCAGATCCGTGGCGCCGTTCAGCGAGAAGTAGCCGATCGCACCCGAATAGACCCCCCGGGGCGCTTCCTCGAGCCGGTCCAGGATGGCCATGGTGCTGATCTTCGGCGCCCCGGTCATCGAGCCGGCAGGGAAACACGCCGCCACGGCTTCGGCCCGCGGCGAACCGGGCAGGAGCTGGGCGTCGATGGTGCTCACGAGCTGGTGGACGGTGGCGTAGCTTTCGATCTCGCACAGCCGGCTGACCGTGACCGAGCCAGGCTCCGCAAAGTGGCTGAGGTCGTTCCGGAGCAGATCGACAATCATGATGTTCTCGGCCCGGTCCTTCAGGGAGGTGGCCAGATCGTGCCGCAGCCCCGCATCCGCTTCCGGGTCGGCGCCACGGGGGCGGGTGCCTTTGATCGGTTCGGCGCGCATGCCGCCGTCGGGCGTGATCCGCAGGAACCGCTCAGGGGACGTGCTGGCAACCGTGAGGCCGCCGAACCGCAAATAGCTCGCGAAGGGCGCCGGATTCCTGTTCCGCAGCGCCAGGTACGTGGGCCAGAGGTCCAGCCCGTCCGCGGGCACCTCCGCGGTGAGGGACGTGGTGAGGCAGACCTCGTACGAGTTTCCCTCGGCGATCTCTTTCTGGGCGTCGGCGATCTTGCGCTTGTAGCTGAGCTCGGTATCGCGGCTCGTGAACACCGGAGACGGGAACGGCGCGACGGCGACGCTGCCGCCGGTTTGGGGGGCCGGGGTACCTCCGGCTTCGGCCGGCCCTGCCACGGCGTGCCGGGCGTCGGCAAGCCAGTCCTGGGCGTCGGGGGCGTCGATGGCCAGAAGCCAGGCCGTACCCTCGGCGTGGTCCAGGACCACCGCCCGCCCGGCGAAGATCAGGGCAGCGTCCGGAGTGTCGGAGGGGACGTCAGAGCCGCCGGTTTCACGCTTGAGCTCATACCCCATGTAGCCCAGCCAGCCCAGCGTGAAATCGCACGCATAGCCCTCGGGACCACGGACCGCCTTTTGTCCCCATGCCGTCTCCAGCCAGCGGAAGAAAGGCCCGGGCACTTCGGCAGTGGCGCATCCCGCGGTGATCCGGTTGGTCCCGGAATGGTGCCGCACCGACTGGCCGAAGGTGCCGCCGTCGTCCGCCAGAATGCTGAAGCGGCTGCGTTCCGCGGCGGCCGCAGCATCCCGGTCTTGTCCGCTGTGCCTGCCCTGCGGCCGGGGCGGGACCAGCGAGGAATCCAGCCAGACGGCATTCGCGGAGGTCCCGAACAGCTGCTCGAACAGGGCGGCGGGGTCCGGGCGGGCCTCGATCCGCTCGGTCAGCAACCGCAGGCCCCGGCGCGCGGAGAGCTCGGGAACCAGTACAGTGGCAAGGCCCGGGAGGTAGGTGAGCGCCTGCAGCACGTCCGCCGGGGCGGTGCCATCGGCGCGGTTGCGGACCCGGACATCCGCGTGGCTGCCCACATCGTCCCAGGCGAGGAGCTCGGCTTCCTGGGCGGCCCACTGGTTCCAGTAGGGTTCGTAAGTCTGGCCGTCACGCTCCAGCGCGCGGGCGCGGCGTTCGTCCTCCGGCGCGTCGGCCCAGATAACGGCGTCCAGCAGGGGCCGGGCGGCGGCCGCGGCGGCCCCCACACCTTCGACGATGACAATCTCCGCGGGCAGCGTGACCCGGGCATCGCCGTCGTAATGCTTTTCCCAGTCCCAGCTCACCCACGTGGCCGGTTCGCCCCGCCGAAGCGGCGACAGCACGGTGCTGACGTAGCGCTCGATGCCGGCAGCGAGCCCGTTCCAGCCGGGGTAGATGTCCTCGAGATGGAAGAGCGCCACCTTGTGGTGGGTCCGCAGCCGGGCCGCGAGTTCAATGGCCAGCGTGGTTTTGCCTGCGCCCGACCGCCCGTCGATGGCGATGATCACAGGTGCGGGGGTCATGAAATAGAGCGTACCTGCTGGCTGTTCTGAAGCTTTAGCCGGGCCTCTTCATCTGGGAGTTCTTCCGCGATCGCCGACCGGACAAACTCGACGATGCCGGGTACGGCTGCCTGGATCTGGTTCCACACAGTCGCGAAGTCGCTGTGGTCCCCGTACCAGGGATCCTCGATGCCCTGGTCGAGCGGGTCCTGAGATGCGAGCGCGGGATCGAAACTGCGGAGCATCCGGACCCTCGCCCTGGTTTCATTGTCGGGGGCGGACGCCCGGAGCCAGCCATAGTGGTCCACGTCCAGGGCCAGGATCAGGTGGCGTTCCGTGTACCACTCAGGCTGCCATTCCCGTGCGACGTGCCGGTCCGAGGCGAGGTTGTGTGCGGTCAGCTTCCGGGCAGCGCGGGCGTCTATGGGCCGTCCCGCCTCGTAGGAGGTGGTTCCGGCGGAATCCACGACGACGGCGTCGGCGAGCCCCGCCGCTGCGAAGGCTTCCGCCAACATCAGCTCCGCCATCGGGGACCGGCAGATGTTGCCGGTGCAAACCGCGATGATCCGGTAGGGGCTCGACATTGAGGACATGTTGCTAAGCATGTCGGACGCTAACACTGCTTGGCTAGTAAGCGGTCTTATTGTTCTTAACATTTCGCCGGTCTTTCAGTGGAAGCGGTCTTTTAGTGGATCAGGGCCAGCAGGATGCCCACCGCTACGAACAGGATGCCGAAGACCCTGTTCAGGATGGTCTGTCCGCGGGCATTGTGGGTGAAGCGCTGGAACGACTTCGCCGCCGCGGCGAAGAAGAACCACATGACCAGGATGTCGATCACCACCACGGTGGCGGTGAGAACCAGATACTGCGGCAACAGCGGGTGTTCGGGCCGGATGAACTGCGGCATGAACGCCAGGAAGAACACGATGGCCTTGGGGTTGAGCAGGTTCACCCAGAGGCCCCGCCGGAACATGGACCATGCCGGCTCGTTCCGGAGTGCGGCCGCCTTCTCCTGGTCCAGGTCCGGCTTGTGCAGGAACTGCCGGATGCCCAGATAGACGAGGTAGGCGGCGCCGGCGTAGCGGATGACGTTGAACGCGACGGGCGAACCCGACACCAGGACGCCGACGCCGAGTGCCACAATGACCACATGGGCCATCAGGGCCGCCTGCTGCCCGAGGATTCCCCAGATGGACCGCCGGAACCCCGAAGTCAGCGAGTTGCTCATGGTGTTGATGGCGCCCGCGCCGGGAGTGAAGCTGATGAGGACGCCGGCACCCGCGAGGGCCAGCCATAGGGAGAACTGCACCAATCAAGCTTAGTGCGGGGACGGGTGCTGCGCGCACACAGCAGGCCCGGTGCGCTCATTTGCCAAAAAGGGCCGCCCCGCAGACCTGCAGGCGGCCATTTTTGGCGAACGGAGGGGGCGTGCCCCGCAGCAGACCCCTCCGCAGATCTCAGGCGCGGGCGACGACCTCGCCGTTCGGGATCAGGAACCAGCCGTCCTCCGTGGAACCCCAGCGATGCCAGCCGGCAGAGATGCGCGTCAGGTCCGCCTCCTGCGCGAAGCCGTACTCGAGGGCCTGCTCAGCGAAGGCAGAGTGCAGCACCCGCTCGCCCCATACGCGTGCCTGCCAGCGCCGTTGCTGGCCCGTGGCGTAGAGCCAGTTGCTGCTTGTGGGTGCCACGTCGGTGAAGCCGGCGGCCTGGGCCCAGGACACCAGGCGGCGTCCGGCGTCGGGTTCGGCCCCGTTCCGGCGGGCGATCCGCTGGTAGAGGTCCATCCACTCATCGAGTTCAGGAATGGCGGGATACCAGCTCATGCCATGGAAATCGGCGTCGCGGACGGCCACGATGCCGCCGGGCTTGGCGACCCTCCGCATCTCCCGCAGGGCCTCCACCGGGTCGGTCAGATGCTGGAGTACCTGGTGCGCGTGGACGACGTCGAAGGTATCGTCCTCAAAGTCGAGATCGTAGATGTTGCCGGCCACAAACTCGACGTTTTCCACGCCCCGGTCACTGGCGAGCTCCTTGGCATGGGTGATCACGTCGGGGGAACGGTCCAGGCCGGTCACGCTTCCGGGTGCCACCAGCACGGCAAAGTCACACGTGATGCTTCCCGGCCCGCATCCCACATCCAGCACAGTGACCCCGGGCGTGAGGTGGGGAATCACGAACGCCGCGGAGTTCTCCGCCGTCCGCGACGCATGGGCCCGGACCACCGACTCGTGGTGGCCGTGGGTGTATACGTCGTCTGGCTGCTGCGCACTCATAGGAAAACGCTACTCCTCCTTCGCCGAATGGAAGCGGAATACGCACGAATACCCCGTCCCCTTTATGGGGCTTTCCCGGAGGCTTCCTGACCGGCGCGGTCGGTGGCGTCGATCATCGAGTTCATGAACCGGGTCACGGTCTCGAGCTCGTCGGCGCTGAACCCGGCCATTGCCGCGCCCATGCGCCGGGCGAGCGGAAGGAACATGGCGCTCGCGGACCAGATGCCCCGACCCGCACAGCCGGTCGATCAGCGCGGTGGTGGCGGGGGAGCTGAGGTTGAGTTCCTTCCGCAGCGTCCCGGGAGTGACCACGAGGCCCAAGAGGCCGGCGTCAGAAGTTGATCTGTATCCGACGAGGAGCATAGGTCCGCTCCCAGGGTGCGCCCGCCAGGCGCATCAACTGATCGTGCCCTACGGGGAAGTATCGGGCCACTACGGCGATTCCGGACAGGGTTGCATGCGGAGTTAGCTCAGGATTGTGCAGCAGCCACGACAGCAACTGCTCCACCCCGTGTGCATCCTGCGGCAGGGGCGCTGCCAGGATTTCGCCGCCCAGTTCCCACCGGCCCTCCATCGGATCGGCATTGCGGACGCCGGCCACAATATCCTCCGCGCTCAGGTCAGGGTGGGCCACCGACAGGAGCACGTGCGTGCCGTTCTCCTTGGCAACGCTGAACTTTCCTATTCCGAGGACCTGGACCTGCCGAGGATCCAGGACGAGGCCCAGCTCCTCGCCTGCTTCCCGGGCCAAAGCGAGTATGGGATCCGGGACCCCAGACTGGCCGCTGTCCGGCACTATTCCGTTGCGAGCCCGCAGCTCCAGATTTCCGTTCACTGCAGGGCCGAATTGTTCCTGATGTGAGCCGGCATTGCGGGACCTGCCCGCAAAGAGCATCATTCGATCGGAGCTGACAAGAACTGTGGAAAGAGTCAGGAGCCGCGCCTGCTCTCCGTTGACGTTCCGCTGGGCGCACTGCTCGGTCCGGTGCAAGCCGCTGACCTCAGGGTAGTGGTCAATGAGTACCGCGGCATAGGTCGTTTCCGCCATCGCCAAGTGGAGCCGTAGCCGTCCGTTGCCGTCATCGCGCTCAGTCCGCCAGCCGATCAGCCGTGGCAGAACTCCGTCAAAAGAATGCTGGGAGTCGAACTTGTGCCTCAGGGCTCGATCTTCGGCCGGAGTGGTGCGCAAGAGCTCGGTCTCCATACCAGCAGCTTCCCGGGGCGCCGGTGCCGATGCACCACCGGAAGTCGGGAACTCGGGCCTCAGGCGGTGCCGTCGATAACTGACGTAAAGGTCGTAGGCGAGAGTGCCACGATTGACGTCGGGCAACTGCCAAATATCAAGCGTGCGCGCGGGGTGATGCAGTTCCAGCCGGACGTGCCTGCTTTCGAGTGCAGCGTCGGAGCCTCCTCCCGAAGCTGCTTCCGAGAGGAGCGCCGACGTTTGGAGAGCCATCGCGGCGTCATGTTCAACGACGGGTACCGATGTTGTCCCAAGGAAGGAGCCCCGGCGGATGTCGGCCGCATAGGAGGCGTAGGCTTCGGACAGCCGGTTCAGGGCCTTGGCCGGGAGGGCAAAGGTCAGGGGCATGGGTTTGCCCCGACCGAAGGCAGGGACTGATCCGTTGGCAGGGTATGCGGTGGCGAGCCAATTCAGTTCATCTGCAGCTGTCCTCGGACCGCCTGCGATTATCTGACGGACTCGATGCTTTGTCGCCCTTTTGGGGATTCCCACGTGCTTCATCGCGTGGTGGCGCCTGCGCTCCATGAGCCACCTCGGCTGGGCGCGCCAGGCGCTGTAGCCGGCGTAGATGGCTAGTGCGGACGGAGCGAGCGAGACCAGGTCTGCGGCATGCATCCCCCAAAGACTTACAGACTCAAGCATGCCTCTCAGTCAACCATCGACAGTCAATGCAACGCGGGTGATGACACGCCCCGGTCCGACTCCGACTTCCACCACTCCACGGTCAGCCGGGCCGCTCCGTCCAGCGGCGTGGGACGCAGGTCCAGTGCCGCCTCGCTGGCTCTGGAGTCCATCACGAACGGCCTCTCGAACTGGTAGAGCATCTCGGCGAGCTCGCGGACGTCAGCCGAGAGCAGGCCGGCCATGCGCAGCAGCCAGCCCGGCAGGACGCCTATCCGCGGCTGCGGCACGCCTGCGGCCTCTGCGAATGAGGCAGCGAGTTGCCGCTGCGTGAGGGCGGGATTGGTGGGGGCGTGCAGCACACGGTTCCACAGCGCAGGGGTCTGAGCGGCCGCGATCATCGCCGCCGCCAGGTCTGGAACGAACGTGAACGAATGCGGCTGGTCCGCGCCGCCCATCACTCGCAGAGTCCGCCGCGCCAGAATCTCCGGAACCATGCGTTCGCCCGCGTGCGCCATCCGGACCCGGGGGCCGAAAAAGTCCCCCGCAACCACGCTTACCGTGTTTGTGGCGCTCGCGTCCCGTGCGCCCAGGAGTGACGTCCGCACACCGCGCTTGCCGCCCCGGGCCGAGCGGGGACTCTCCTCCGTCATCACGCGGTCCGGCTCGCTGTACGAGTAGAGACTCTCGGGAAAGACGACGACGGCGCCCGCCTCGCCTGCCGCCGCCAGCACGGCCTGTTCTGCCCGCGGAAGTTCCCTCTCCCATGCCTTGGCGCTGTAGGCCGAGCCGTGGATGCAATGGTAGACAGCACTGGCGCCGCGGAACGACTCCGCCACCGGCGCATGGTCTAAAACATCCACGGAGCGCCTTTCCACGAGGGCGTGCTCGGGGCCGCTGCCGGACCTCGTCAGGACGCGGACGCTGTGGCCCTGGGCGGCGAGTTGCTCGGCGACCGTCCAGCCCACCGGGCCGGCTCCGGTGACGACGAAGAGTTTCTCCTGCATGGTGCGCCCGCTTTCGGTAAGAGTAATGAGAGCAGTGCTCTCTCAGTCAGGATGCGCGCTGGCCACCTTCCTGTCAAGAGCGGTGCTCACAATTGCGTTCGCTGCTCTGCTCTAGGCCATCCTTGGAGAATGGACGTCCCGCAGAAGCCACAAAAGCCCCAGCCCCAAAAGCCCCGGACGCCCCGCGAGCGGGCCCGCGTCCGGACCATCGAACAGATTGTCCATCTGGGACGGGAGCATTTGGCCCTCCACGGAGCGGCGGCGCTCTCACTTCGGGCCGTTGCCCGCGACCTCGGCGTGGTGTCCTCGGCCGTGTACCGCTACGTGGAGAGCCGCGATGAGCTCCTGACGCTTCTGCTGATAGACGCTTACGGTGACCTGGGGGATGCGGTGGACGCCGCCGTCGGACCCCTCCCCGCTGACGACTTCAGGGGCCGGTTCGCCGCACTGGCCCACGCCGTCAGGAAATGGGCGCTCGGTGAGCCGTCCCGCTATGCCCTACTGTTCGGGAGCCCGGTGCCCGGATATCAGGCGCCGGCAGAGCGGACCACCGGTCCCGGCACGCGGGTAATCACCTGCCTTATAGGGATCCTGGATTCCGCCTACCGGGCCGGCGCCTTGGGAGCGCCGGGTGCCGCCGAGGTGGTTCCCGCGTTGGCTGCGGACCTTGAAGCCATCCGCGGTGAACTGGACCTGGCGGTGCCGGACGCTTTGCTGGCGCGCGGTGCGCTGGTGTGGACGTCGATCTTCGGCGCCGTCAGTTTCGAAGTCTTTGGGCAGTACGGCGCCGACACGTTTTCCGCCCGCGACGAACTCTTCCAGCATCACGTTGACATTCTGGCCGGCGTCGCCGGATTGGCTGGCCGCGGCACCCTGTCGCAGCCTGCCCCGGCTGAGTAGACTGCCAGTGCGTCCGGCCGGGCGCGGCCCAATCCTCCGAAGGAGTGATCAAGCGATGACCGAAAACAGCGAGCCGAGCACCACGGGAAAGGCCCACGCCAGCTCGAGGAACCCGGCACTCGAAGGCGACAGCGGGCAGTACGTTGAAGGCGACTACGGCGACGCCGGCACGGTGGCCGACGTACCTGCCGACGAGAAAGAGGGTGGATACCCCGAAGGCGACTATGGCACCGCCGGAACCACGCCGGAGCGGGGTCCGGCCGATGACCTGAAGGATGAGCTCATCGAGGGCCAGGTCAATGATCCTAAGAACAACGACGGCGGCAGCTCCTCCGGCGGCTAGGCGCCACGCCCGCGCAGCCCAGCCTCAGGTTCACGCAGGGCGAAACACAGCCCAGCTGCCGCCATGGCCTCCGGCTTTCCGCCAACTTCCGCGGAAAGCCGGGGGCCATTCCTATGGGCGAGTGCACGTCAGCATGCAAAGTTGAGCGCATCTGACTCAACTTTGGATTGACTTAAAAGTCGGGTTGAGTAAAGTTGAGTGTAGATCGCTCAAGGAGTGGGCGAGCCCGGATCCCGACAAGCCTGATCGGCCGTCAAAAGCCGATCAGTGAAGTGGAATCCCGGCCATCCAGTTTCCAAGGAAAGAAGGAAGCAACACATGTCACGTGCAGTAGGTATCGACCTCGGAACCACCAACTCCGTCGTCTCCGTTCTCGAAGGTGGCGAGCCCACCGTTATTGCCAACGCCGAGGGCGGCCGCACCACGCCGTCCGTCGTTGCGTTCTCCAAGTCCGGCGAGGTCCTGGTCGGCGAGATCGCCAAGCGCCAGGCCGTCAACAACATCGAGCGCACCATCGCCTCCGTCAAGCGCCACATGGGCACCGACTGGAGCGTCGCGATCGACGACAAGAAGTACACGGCGCAGGAAATCTCCGCACGCGTGCTGATGAAGCTGAAGAACGACGCCGAGTCCTACCTCGGTGAAAAGGTCACCGACGCCGTGATCACCGTTCCGGCCTACTTCAACGACGCCGAGCGCCAGGCCACCAAGGAAGCAGGCGAAATCGCAGGCCTGAACGTCCTGCGAATCGTCAACGAGCCCACCGCGGCCGCCCTGGCCTACGGCCTGGACAAGGGCAAGGAAGACGAACTCATCCTGGTCTTCGACCTCGGCGGCGGCACGTTCGACGTCTCCCTGCTGGAAGTCGGCAAGGACGAAGACGACTTCTCCACCATCCAGGTGCGCGCCACCGCCGGCGACAACCGCCTCGGCGGCGACGACTGGGACAACCGCGTCGTGGAGTACCTGCTGAACCAGCTCAAGGTCAAGGGCATCGATCTCTCCAAGGACAAGATCGCCCTGCAGCGCCTGCGTGAGGCGGCTGAGCAGGCCAAGAAGGAACTCTCCTCCTCCTCCAGCACCAACGTCTCCCTCCAGTACCTCTCTGTCACCCCCGACGGCCCGGTCCACCTGGACGAGCAGCTGACCCGTGCCAAGTTCCAGGACCTCACCAAGGACCTGCTGGACCGGACCAAGAAGCCGTTCCACGACGTCATCAAGGAAGCCGGCATCAAGCTGTCCGACATCGACCACATCGTGCTCGTGGGCGGTTCCACCCGCATGCCCGCCGTTTACGAACTGGTCAAGGAACTCGCCGGCGGCAAGGAGCCCAACAAGGGCGTCAACCCGGACGAGGTCGTGGCTGTTGGTGCAGCCCTGCAGGCAGGCGTGCTGAAGGGTGAGCGCAAGGACGTCCTCCTGATCGACGTCACCCCGCTGTCCCTGGGCATCGAGACCAAGGGCGGTGTCATGACGCACCTGATTGAGCGCAACACGGCCATCCCCACCAAGCGGTCCGAAACCTTCACCACGGCTGATGACAACCAGCCCTCGGTGGCCATCCAGGTCTTCCAGGGCGAACGCGAATTCACCCGCGACAACAAGCCGCTGGGCACGTTCGAACTGACCGGCATCGCTCCGGCCCCCCGCGGCGTCCCGCAGATCGAGGTCACCTTCGACATCGATGCCAACGGCATTGTGCACGTCTCCGCGAAGGACAAGGGCACCGGCAAGGAACAGTCCATGACCATCACCGGCGGCACCGCGCTCTCCAAGGAAGACATCGAGCGCATGGTCCGCGACGCCGAGGAGCATGCAGCCGAGGACAAGGCCCGCCGCGAGGCGACCGACACCCGCAACACCGCGGAGCAGCTCGCCTACTCCGTGGACAAGCTGATCGCGGACAACAAGGACAAGCTGCCCGAAGAGGTCAAGACCGAGGTCCAGGCCGACGTCGACGCACTCAAGAAGGCGCTCGAAGGTACCGACGACGCCGCCGTGAAGACCGCGTTTGAGAAGCTGCAGGCTTCCCAGACCAAGCTCGGCGAAGCCATCTACGCCCAGGCCGGGTCGCCGAACGGTGAAACGGGTGCTGCCGGTGCTGAGGGCGGTCCTGCAGGTGAGAAGGCGGGTGCTTCCAGCGATGAAGACATCGTCGACGCCGAGATCGTTGACGAAGAAGAGAAGAAGTAACCATGCCCCATCACGGTAACGAAGAGGAGCACAGCTCTTCCCGCGACCAGGGAAGCAAGCGCGACGAGCCGGTCATCCGGGATCACCGCAAGGTGGATCCGGTGACCGGGGAGGCCCGCCACCCCGAAGGTGAGAAGCGTGCCGAACCGGCAGTTGACGCCTCGGCGGATTCCGACGGCGACGCCCTCGCCCAGGCTGAGGAGATCCTCAACCAGGTGGAGGTGCCGGCCGAGGAATCTGTGGCACAGGGAACCGAGGCGGCCGCTGCGGCGGAGCTGAAGAACGACCTGCTGCGCCTGCAGGCGGAGTACGTCAACTACCGCAAGCGCGTTGAACGCGACCGCGCTGTGGCAGGGGAGATGGCTGTCATCGGCGTCCTGAACTCCCTGCTTCCGGTGCTGGATGACGTGGACGCCGCCCGCCAGCACGGTGACCTCACGGACGGCCCGTTCGCCGCGATCGCCGCCAAGCTGGAGAACGCGTTGAAGACGTACGGCCTGGTGCGCATCGATGAGACCGGTGTGGAGTTCGATCCCACGATCCACGAGGCCCTCATCCAGCAGCCCGGCGAGGACATCGAGGTTGACACCGTCAGCCAGGTGCTCCGCTCCGGCTACAAGTCAGGTGAGCGCGTCCTCCGCGCAGCACAGGTGATTGTCGCCGTACCGGCCTAGCATTACCCCTAACGAGATGGCAGTTCGCGGCAGTGATTCGAAAGAACATTGGCGCGAACTGTCATCTCGGCACACAGAGTTGAAAGGAAACGCCATTGGCTAGCCAGGACTGGGTGGACAAGGACTTCTACAAGATCCTTGGTATTGCCAAGGACGCTTCCGACGCTGACATCAAGAAGGCCTACCGGAAGCTCGCACGGCAGTACCACCCGGACACGAATTCAGGTGACGCTGCCTCGGAGAAGAAGTTCAAGGACATCTCCGAGGCGTACTCCGTGCTCTCGGACCCTGAGGAGCGTCAGCAGTATGACG
This sequence comes from Arthrobacter sp. GQ119, assembly GCF_059759125.1. Lineage (NCBI taxonomy): Bacteria > Bacillati > Actinomycetota > Actinomycetes > Micrococcales > Micrococcaceae > Arthrobacter > Arthrobacter sp. GQ119. The sequence goes on from NZ_JCAXEA010000010.1 coordinate 75,918, forward strand.
CCATCCGGGCCATGGGCGGGGGAGCGCGCTTCGCGCCGCACGGTGCCGGGAGCACCGCCAACGGCGGCTTCGAGGACCTCTTCGGCGGGCTGTTCACCGGCGGGGGCGGACGCCATTCCGGTGGCTTCAGCACGGCCGGCGGCATTCCGCCTGAATTTGCCGACCTGTTCGGCGGCGGCTTCGGCGGGGCCGGCGGGCCTGCCGGTTACCAGCGTGCGCCGCAAAAGGGCGCCGACCGCACGGCGACCACCAGCATCTCCTTTGCCGGATCCATCCGCGGCACCACCATCGGCCTGCGCGAGCCGGACGGCGAAGTCATTGACGTCCGTGTTCCCGCCGGCATCAAGGACGGCCAGAAGGTCCGTGTCCGCGGCAAGGGCCAGTACGGTCCGGCGGGCAACGGCGACCTCATGGTGACGGTCAACGTCAAGCCGCACAGTTTTTACACCCGCGACGGCGACAACCTCCGCATTCACGTGCCCGTAAGCTTCCCCGAAGCTGCCCTGGGTGCCGACATCGAGGTCCCCACCATCGACGGCGAGCAAGTCCGCGTCCGCGTCCCCGCTGGAACGCCTTCCGGGCGCACCCTCCGGGTGAAAGGCCGCGGCGTCAAAACGTCGAAGGGCGAGGGCGACCTGCTGGTGACGATCGACGTCGCCGTTCCGAAGAACCTGAGCAAGGAAGCCGAGGAGGCCGTGAAGGCGTTTGCCGCCGCCACCGCCGGCGCGGATGTCCGCGAGGGCCTGGCAGCCAAGGCCCGGCTTTAGAATCGGGCGTCAGCCGTGGACATCAACTTCGACCAGCCGATCTTCGTCATCTCGGTGGCGGCAGAGCTGGCAGACATGCATCCGCAGACGCTGCGGCAGTACGACCGGCTGGGCATCGTCAAGCCCAGCCGGGCGCCGGGCAAGTCCCGCAGGTACTCCCAGCGTGATGTGACCATGCTCCGCGAGGTGCAGCGCCTCTCGCACGAAGGCGTCTCGCTCGAAGGCATCAAGCGCATCCTCGACCTGGAAAACCAGGTGGCAGCACTGCAGCGCCGGGTCAGCGAACTGACCGAGGAACTGGGCCGGCGCCGTGATTCGCTCGACTCCCGGATCTTTGCCGCCGGAGCGGCCGGCGACGTCGTCAGCCTGGCCCGTGGACAGCGCCCCCGGCCGCGCTCGCAGGCCGTGGTGGTCTGGCGGCCCCGCAGCGGGCAGTAAGACGGCGGCAGCGGACAGTAGGCGGCGGCCTGCGTTCATGTCCCATATCAGTGCCCCTTCGCCTCAGCCGATGGTCCTGACCGCCAACGTCAGGAGCGTCGCTGTGCCGTTCTCCGCGAAGACCGCCAGGGCGCTGTCCCGGGGATCCGGAAAGATCAGGTCGGTAATGATGGCTTCGCCGTGCTGCGCGAACACCTCGACCGATGACCGGTCCACGATGATCTCCAGCGTGAGCACCCCGTCCCTCAGCCGCACCGGGCAGGACTCCACCGAGGCAAAGAGCGGATGGAACCCCGTGTCGCCGGAGTGCATGCGGTCCAGGACGAGCTCCCCGCTTGGTATGTCGTAGGCGAGCACCGCACCGCGCGTGCGGCCACGCCCGGACCGCTCCTCTCCTTCCGCGGGGGCGGACCCCCGGAGGACAAAGCCGATCCGCTGCGCCGATCCGGGGCGGAACTGTGCCTGGATGATCTGGGCGCAACCGGGCGGAGCGTCCGGCAACTCCAGGCGGTCATCCGTAAGATCCACATTGTCCAGCTGGAAAAGCGGCTCCTGCGGCGGCAGCGGGGGGAGGACAGGCCGCTGCACGAGGGTGGGTTTGCCCTCGATGGTCACCAGGCTGACGTCCCTGGCCAGGGTCATGGCCGAGCGCCACGGTGCAGTGGGGATCTGGTTGGCGTAGTCCCAGTTGTTCATCCAGCCGATCATGACCCGACGGTTGTCCGGGACATTGCTAAATGAAACCGCGGCATAGTAGTCCCGGCCCCAATCCATCCACTGATAGCGGCGAAGCGGATTGGCGTGGCCCTGGCTCCCCGTCCCTTCGTCATCCCCGGGCTCAGGGTCCACGGCATCCGGACGGAAGCGGACGCCGTCGAAGTCTCCAATGAAGTACTGGCCGCCCGATCCTCCGGCGACTGCGCCGGGGTTGATGTTGACCGTCAGAACCCACTTTGCCCTGGACGGGTCGTTGTCCACCGGCAACGAGAAGAGGTCCGGGCATTCCCATTCACCCCCGCGGGCATGGGCGGGCCCGAACTCGCTGAGCAGCGTCCACTCCCGAAGATTGCCCGAGCCATAGAAAACGACCACATTCTGGCGCGCCTCGACAGCGGCCATCACCCAGTAGGAGCCGGTGGGTCCCGAATACCAAAAGACCTTCGGGTCCCGGAAGTCGGCCGAATGCCGGGTCAAAACGGGGTTGCCGGCGTACTTGGTCCAGGTCATGCCGCGGTCCAGGCTGTAGGCCAGGGACTGGGCCTGGGTTCCGCGGTGAACGGATGGTTCCTTGAAGGCGCTCGTGTAAACGGCCACCCACGGCGGGCATTCTGTGGATCCGAAACCGGAGGTGTTGAGGTGGTCCACCACGATGCTGCCCGAGAACACGTCCTCGCTGTCGTCGCAGGCGATCGCTACCGGGTGCTCGGTCCAGGCCAGCAGGTCGGTGGACGTGGCGTGGCCCCAGGACATGTTGCCCCACACATTGGCACAGGGGTTGTTCTGGTAGAAGAGGTGGTAGGTGCCGTCGTCGTAGACGAGGCCGTTGGGATCGTTCAGCCAGGTGTCGGCTGCCGTGTAGTGCAGGACCGGCCGGTAGTCCGGGCCTTGGTCGGTGGCTCCGGGGGAGGGCAGCCTCGTGGTCTCGGTCATGGCAGTTCCGGGCATGCGGTAGCTGGGTATAGGTGCATCGAAGTGTTCCTTAGGTCTTGGAGGAAGGTCTTAACGTTTTGGGGAGGCGACGGAATCCCGCACAACCAGTGGGCAATCCAGGACCGTGGCGTGGGCTGCGAACAGGCCCAGGTCGGTCTTGCCTTCAATGGCATCGATCAGGTTTTCCGTGGCCCAGGCGCCCATCTCGTAGTGGGGCAAGGCCACGGTGGTGAGGGCAGGGTAGAGGTTCTCGGCGATGAGTTCCTGATTGTCGAAGCCGACCACCGAGAGTTCGTCCGGAATCCTGAGGCCCAGTTCGCCGGCGGCCCGGTACAGGCCCATGGCCATGCGGTCGTTGTAGCAGAACACGGCCGTTGGCCGGTCCTCCGGCTGCAGCAGGCGCAGGGCCGCCTGGTAGCCGCCGGGTACCTCGGAGTGTTCGGACTGGACCAGTTCGGGGTGGAACTTCAGGCCGGCATCCGCCAGGATCTCCCTGAAGGCCCGTAGCCGCGAGTGCGTGGCGGGCACGTCGTCGGTGTTGTTGATCATTCCGATCCTGGTGTGGCCGGCGTCGATCAGGGTCTGGACCGCCGCGCGGGCGCCGCCCTCTTCGTCCGGTATCACCGATACGATGCTCTGACCGACGTCCTCGGAGTCCACCAGTACGGCAGGAAGACCGGCCAGGTTCCTGGGTACCGTGAAGCGGCGGTGGTACATCGTGGCGTAGAGGACCCCGTCCACCTGGCGGTCCAGCAACGCGGCCACATCGCTTTCGCGGGAAGCCTCCGACCCGGTGCTGGTGGAGTTGATGATCATGATGTTGTACCCGCGGGCCTTGGCTGTTTCCTCGGCACCCAGGATGATCCTGCCCGCGTGCGGCGTGGTGGCAATCTCCTCGCTGATGAACCCGATCATGCCCGAGCGCTGCGTCCGCAGAGCCTGCGCCAGGCGATTCGGGCCGTAGCCGAGCCGGTGTGCCGCTTCCTGGACCCGCTCCCGGGTTTCAGCCCCCACCCTGGCGTAGGCAACATCGTTGAGGACGTGGGAGACGGTGGTGACGGACACGCCTGCCGCAGCTGCTACGTCCTTGATTCCCACTGACTTGTTCATGTGCGTCTCCCACGTCCTTATGTTGATGCTGATTCTACGTTCGGCTTATTCGTCCCAGAGCCAGTGCTCCGGCCAGCGGCGCGGCGGGCGCCCAGGGATCGCGGCGGGCCTGAGCGGGTCGCTGCGCCTAAGCGCGTCGCTGCGCCACAAGTGCATGTGCGGCCTGGAAACCGACCGTGGGTGTGGCCCTAAAGGCGTTAACAGCCCTGTCTGCGATAACTTGGGCGTCACTTCCGGAATCAAGGATCGTGTTCCGGGCTGATTCGGAATCGACCATGACGGCCGTAACGGCGAGGCGGTCCGAAGCCCCGGTCGTCAACAGAGCGTCCACCTGAGCCGAGAAGCAGGAGTCACTTGACTTGGACTGAACGTCCATCGCCACCACGTGGTTGTTGGAGACGAAGTTGCCAGCCCCCGCCAGCAGCCGGATGATGACAGGCGTCGCACCTGCCGGCCGGATGCTCTGTGAGTCTATGACCTCGGAGAAGTGGTTGCCGACGACAGAGTTGTTGCTGCCGCTGACACAGAGAAGCCCGTAGAGGTCGTCCAGTCCGTTGTCGACTCCCAGGAAGGGCGTCCAGGGCTCATGGTCACGCAGGAAGTGATTCGTGGCCACGAGGTTCTCCGAACTGTTCGCTGCGAGAATCAGCATCCCGGGGTAGAACGAATGCAAACGGTTGTTGGTGACGCTTGAACGCGTGACGCCGTCGAGATGGACGCTGCTCGCACCACGTGGGAAGACGTTGTTCGCGGTTATCAGGAGCCCGCCATGGTTCTGGGCGTAGATCGAGTGACCCTTGAAGCCTGCTCCGACCAGGTTGTCGGTGACTTTCGATGCCTGCCCCCACCCGCGCAGCTCGATGCAGCTTCCGCATTCAGCGATGAAGTTGTCGTGAACTGAAAGCGCGTCCGCGTTGTAGATAGTGAGAGCGTTCTCCAGGTACACGAACCCCATGCCGGTTACGCGGAATGAGTCATTGGCACCCGCGACATAGATACCGGTCTTGCCGTTGACGTAGGTGTTCTCCGGATGCATCCCGGAGCCATCCGAGGTGAAGTGCAACCCGTCGATGCAGAAGTTGGCGAACTCGACCGAGCTGATCCGCGGGCTCCCGCTTCGCTCAACGTAGAAGGCGGCTCCCTTGGATTCCTCCCCGTCTCCGCCTTCGTCTCCATCGAGGGGGATGTCGACGAGTATGCGGCTCCCTCCGGGCCACCGCTCATGCAGGTCGGGCCATTCGTCTTCAGGAACGTTGAACCGGATGCTGGACGACGTAAAGCCGTGTCCCGAGCCATGGATCCTGAGGAAGCTGACGTCGATCACCACCTGCGTACGAAGGTGGTAGTCCCCGGGAGGAATGTAGATTACTGCGCCCGGCTTTCCTCCATTGTTCGCATCGGTGACTGTCTGCCGGTCCTTGATGTCGGCGATGATGCTGTTGATTACTTCACCGACGTCCTCGGACGGATTGCCAACGGGCCACGTGGTCACGTCGTAGCAGTTGTTGCTGGACATAGGATCTTCCCTTTGTGTTGTGGTTTCTCAGCCCTTGACGGCGCCGAGCGTCATGCCTGCGACGATCTTGCGCTGCAAGAGGAGCGTGAGAAGAATGACCGGGATTGAGTACACGGCGGCCAGGGCGGTCATGGATCCCCAGTCCAGCCCGAACTGGGTCTGGAAGTTTGCGATGACCACGGGGGTGGTCTGGGAACGGATGGCCGTCATGAGCAGGGCGAACAGGAACTCGTTCCAGGAGGCGAGGAAGGCGAAGATCGCGGTGACCGCCATGCCTCCTGACACCACCGGGATGACGACCCGCCACAGGGCCCCCAGCCGGCTGCAGCCGTCCACGGTCGCTGCCTCTTCCAGGTCCTGCGGCACGGCTTCGAAGAAGCTGGCCATGAGCCAGATGGACAGCGGCAGCGAAATGGTGGTGTGCGCGATCGCCAGGGCGATGGGCGTGTCCGCCAGGCCTGCAGAAGTCATCATGGAAGCCAGCGGGATGCCGATCGCAACCGGTGGAACCATCCTTGTCACGAGTGCCGCCATGATGAACACCCTGCCGCTGGGCGTCTTGTACCGCGTGATGCCGTAAGCCGCCGGGACGGCGAGGACCAGGGACAGGACCGTGCTAATGACGGCGGTCTGTGCGCTGTTGATGAACGAGGCCAGCACGCCGCTCCGGCCGAGGGCGTTGGCGTAGTTCTCCAGCGTCCATTCCCGGGGAAGGATGGTGGGCGGCACCGCGATGGTGTCGATCGGGGTCTTGAAGGAGGTGAACAGCAGGTACAGGAAGGGGAAGCCGTAGAGCACCATGGCGGCTGCCAGCAGGATCCACAGGAGGGTCCGGGTGCTGCGCTTTCCGGCTTCGAGGCCTTCGGCGTGGTGCCGGCGCGGGCGGCGGTTGTTGCCGGCCGCCGTCGTCGGAGCTGCCAGCGTCGGAGTTGTCAGGTCAGCGGTGTTGTCCGGACCGGAAGGCACGACGCCGGCGTGCCGGGGGCGGTTGGCCACCTCACCGGCGGACTTCCCGCCGGTTGTTCCTCCGGTGGTGCGCGTTTCGCCGATGCTCATCAGTTGTCCTTTCCTGGCCGCCAGATGGTTGCCACTGCGAAGAAGGCGACACCCAGCATGGCCAGCAGGTAAATCGTGCCCATGGCGCTGGCCAGTCCCGGATCGCCGAAGCGGATCATTGTCCGGTAGATCAGCAGGCTCATGGTTTCGGAGGCGGACTGGGGGCCGCCGTTGGTCTGGATCAGGATGGTGTCGAAGGCCCTGGCGGCATCGATTCCGCGCACCACGAGTGCCACGGCGATGACCGGTCGCAGCAGCGGCAGGATGATCCGGAACAGCAGCGTGGGGGCCTTGGCGCCGTCCAGCCGGGCGGCCTCTATCAGGTCGCCGGGGATGTTCTGGAGTCCGGCGAAGAGCACGAGGCACATGAACGATGTGGTGAGCCAGATGTCCGGCACGGCCACCGAGTAGAGGACGATTCCGGGGTCGGAAAGCCAGCCGATCTGGTTCGGGTTTTGCAGGATGCCCGCCTGGTGCAGGAGGGTTCCGATCAGGCCGAAGTTGTCGATCATGAGGAATTTCCACAACAGGCCTGCGACGATCGGAGCGATCATCAGAGGGTAGAGGAACACGGTCCGCAGGATCTGGGACCGGCGTCCGAGGGTGGTGAACAGCAGGGCCATACCGAGTCCCAGTGCAAATTCCAGGGTGACCACGACCAGGGTGTAGGCCAGCGTGCGCCATCCGGCGCCCGTGAAGGCCTCGGAGGCGAAGGCCCGGAAGTAGTTGTCCAGGCCGACGAAGTCGCGGGGTCCGCCGGCAATCGGCGAGATCTTGAAGAAGCTGTCCGCCACGAGGCGGAACAGGGGAAAGGCCACGAACACTGCCAGGAACAGGGCCGCCGGAGTCATGAGGTACAGGGCGAAGCGGCGATCGGAGATGCGCACGGTTTTCTCTTCCGCTGGTTGGGGCCGCGGCCGGCACCTCTAGGCAGGTGCCGGCCGCGGAGTCTTACTTGAGGAGGTCCTGGATCTGCTTCTTCGCATCGGCCAGGAGGGCGGCGGAGTCGCCGCCGGCGACGGCCTTCTGCAGCAACGGAACCAGGACGGTGTCAACGATCTGCTGCCACTTGGCAGTTGCAGGCCGCGTGGCGGTGGCCTTCCCGTTGAGTGTTTCGATCAGCGGCTTGAAGCTCTCGTAGCCCGGCTTGTCCTGGTACTTCTCGAATGCCGAGATGCGTGACGCCAGGCCGAGGCTGGACTCGATTCCCATGCTGTTGTGGTCGTAGGCGCACTTGATGAACTTCTTGGCGTTGTCCGTGTTCTTGGTCGCCTTCGGGACGGACAGGTACCACGGTCCGGGGACGCCGGCCACACCTGCGGAGCCGCCGATCATGGCAGCGGCGCCGACCTTGCCGGCCACCGGGGAGTCCGCGGGGATCTGGCGGTAGGCGTGGGCCCAGAACCGGGTCATGGCTGTCTTGCCCTGGTTGAACAGGTTTTGGGCCGCAGCCCAGTCCACCTGTGCCGCCCCCGGGGGAGCAGACTTGGTCATGCTGACATAGAAGTCGAGGGCTTCCTTGTGGGCGGCGTTGTCCACGATCACGTTGTTGTTCTCGTTCAGGACCATGGCTGATCCCGCCTGCAGCACGTGGGCAAGCCATTCCGTTTCGACGCCGCCTTTGACGTCCGTGCCGTACATGCCGTCCTTGGTGAAGAACTCGGAAATGTCCTGGTACTGCTTCCACGTGGTGGGGGCTGCCAGGGCGTAGCCGTACCGGGCCTGGAAATCGGTCTTGTTCTTGGCGTCCTCGAAGAGGTCCTTGCGGTAAAGAATGATCTCGGCGTTGGTCCAGGCGGGCATGCCGATGAAGTGCCCGTCCACGTTCGCTTCCTTGACGAGCGCGGGGAAGATGTCCTTCTTCGCTTCGTCGGTGAAGAGCTCGTCTATGGGCTGCACTGCGTCCTTGAAACTCGGCAGCCAGACGGAGTCCAGGGCTGCAACGTCAAAGGAGACATTTCCGGAGGAAAATTCGCTGGAGAGCCGGTTGAACATGCCGTCGTAGGGCAGCTCAACGAAGTTGACACTGATGCCGGTGTCCTTTTTGCACTGTTCGGCGACGCCCGTCAGTTCGGCATGGCCGCCGGCCTCGACGAGGACGTTCACTGTGCCGGCGGCGCTACCCGACGTTGGCGCCGGGCCCCCTGCGCCGCAGGCGGTTGCTGCCAGAAGGACCGCGGTGGACAGGCCGCCGATGGCGGCGATCCGGGAGATCGTGGTTCGAGAGGACATCGCTGTCGACTCCCTTTCTTTTTGAAGGGAAAATACAGGTTGCTGGGGCTTGGACATCTGTAGACCGGTGAAAAACCGTTTTGCCAAATCGTTATGGCACGACATTAGGGCAGCCTCGGGACATGTGTCAAGAGTCACAGTCAAAGAAAAACAGTGATTGACCGGCCGGGTTCCCCATGGCTAGGGTCGACACTGTGCCGCCCGAAGAATCGTATTGGCTCTCTCTGGAAGGAACTGCCCCGGGCCGTCAGGAAAGGAGGCGCGTCTGCCGGGTGTTAGGGCGCCAGCGTCCGGACCGGAGTACCGTCCAGGAAGGCTGTCACGTCCTCGAACGCGCCGCCGAAGAATGCCCGGTAGCTTTCCTGCGTGACATAACCAAGGTGGGGCGTCAGGAGTGTCCTTGGGGTCTCCAGGAGCGAGTGCCCGGAGGGCAGCGGCTCCTGGTCGAAAACGTCCAGCGCGGCGCCGCGGATCCAGCCCTCATGGAGTGCGGTAACGAGTGCCTGCTGGTTCACGAGGGGCCCGCGTGCCGTGTTCACCAGAACGCCCTCCGGTCCAAGGAGCCGCAGCTCCCGTTCGCCGACTGTCCCCTCCGAACGCGCCGAGAGGCGCAGGTGCAGGGACACGACGTCGGACTTCTGGAAGAGCTCATCCTTGGTGACTTTACGCGCGCCGGCAGCGGCTGCCGTCTCGTCCGTCAGGTTCTGGCTCCAGGCCAGCACGTCCATGCCGAAGGCGCGGCCGTACGCGGCGATGCGCTGGCCGATTTTGCCCAGGCCGACAATCCCGAGCGTCTTGCCTGACAGCTCGAAGCCGACTGTCCGCTGCCACCCTCCTGCGCGCAGGTTGGTCTCCTCCGCGGTGATGTGCCGGGCGAAAGCCAGCAGCAAAGCCCAGGTCAATTCGGGAGCCGCTGTCGGTGAGCCGGCGGTGCCGCACACGGTGACGCCATGGTCGGCGGCGGCCTGCAGATCGATCGAGGCGTTGGCGGCGCCCGTGGTCACCAGCAGTTTCAGCCGAGGCAGCTGCTCGATGACAGAGCGGGGAAAGGGCGTGCGTTCCCGCATCGCGATAATAATGTCAAAGTCCGCCAAGGCCGCCACCACTTCGGATTCCGGGCGCAGATGGCGGCGCAGCACGGTGACGGCGACCCCACGCTGCTCCAGGGAGCTCCACGGGGCGTAATCCTCCGCTACCCCTTGGTAGTCGTCCAGAATGGCGAGGCGGTGCTGATTCATGGCTCTAAGCTACCGGACGCTTTAAGTCACCGGACCGCGCGCGGTCAGGCCCTGCGCGGCTGGCTGGAAACCAGGGACGGCCCGGCGCAACTGCTGCTACCCGCAAAGCACTGAATCCTCGCATGTTGCCTCAGGGAAGGGCCGGCGCCTCAGGGGAGCGCGTACACGCGGCGCGCATTCTCGTGTGCGATGAGTCGCACGATTCTGCGGGCGTCCGCCTCTGACCAGTCGTCGTCGTCGATCCATCCGCCGACAATCTGGATGACTGCGTTGCGCCACAGCCTCGCTCCGAGGTAATGAAGTTCGGCCGGGCCGAAAGCGTCGGAGGAGTAAAGGACTTTGGTGAACGGAGCGAGTTCGAGTGAGCGGGCCACCAGATCCCGGCTCCGTGCTCCGGTGAAGTTCACGGCAAGGCCCACGTCGATGTAGACGTTTTCAAAGGCGTGGGCCAAATATCCAGCCTCACGTTCGAACGGATAGCAGTGGAGCAGCATGATCGGTGTGTCCCGGACTTCGGCGGACCTGAGGAAGTCCAGGAGGTACAGGGGATTGGTTTTGTGGAGGTCCAGGTCGCGGTCGCCGAATCCGACATGGAATTGCAGCGGAAGCTTCATCGACACCGCGGCATGGATCCCATGGGCGATGAGTGTCATGTCCGTGAGCTTCGCAGTCGGCCCGGCGCACGGGTTCTCCTGCCAGCGGCGGGCTGCTTCAGTGACCGCAGCCGGGGTCGGTCGGCTCAGATTCTGGTCGAATCCTGCGCGGTAGGCGAGAACTGTTTTGAAGCCCACGGCGCTGAGGGCGAGGTTGTGCAGCCGTTGGCCGAACTCTTCGGCGTAGTCTGCCGGGTTGGCAATCTTCTGGATCAGCTGCTCGGCGACAACTTCCAGTCGAACGATCTCGTGGGTTCGGCCACCGGAGACGTGGGCCATGGACGCCAGGCCGAGGTGGTCGGCGCTGTCCAATCCTGTATCGACCAGCCAGTCGCTCACCCCGGCAGCGCGGGTCATGCGCCGGCTGATCTCGAGTTCTGAAAGCTCGGAGCGCCTGTGCCAGTATTCCGCCGCTGAGGCGTGCCGTGGCAAGTCAAGAATCCCGCTGCACCAGCGCCGGATGGCGAGCCCGAGCTGCGTGTTGTAGCTGTCCCCTGGGGTGATCAGGAGTTCGGTGTTCCCCTCGTTGAGTGAGTTCTGAAAGCGTGCCTCGCTGCCGTCGGCGCGAAACGCGCCATGCACGTGGTGATCGATAAGCCTGACTTGTTCCACGAAGTCCGGGAAGGCATTGCCCGCCATTAGATCGACCAGGCCAGGCGGAAGCGCTCGGCAAGCTCGTCAGACGTAAGGTCCGCGGAAGCCCGCTGTTCGTAACGCCGGACGGCCACCGTGGCGTCGACGATGGCGTCTCCGAGCAGCCTGCGTGCGAGACGTGACTGGTCCAGTGTGTCGATGATGGCGGCGGGGGAACCGGAGAGCAGGCGGACGTTGGCCCGCTGCCGTTCGTCTTCCGAAAGCTTTCCCGGGTCGCCCGGGATCTCTGCCGGAAGTTGGCACCCGCTGCGAATGCCGTCAAGGGCGAGTGCAAGGATGGCTGCGGAGGCCACGTACACGTTTGCCGACGGGTCGACGATTTTCACCTCGACGTTGGCTCCGTGCGGGTTGCTCTGGCCCTCGTTCAGGAAGCGCACTGAGGCTTCCCGGTTTTCCAGGCCCCAGCATAGGTAGGCGCCCGACCACGTGCCGGGTGCCAATCGGCTTCCGGACAAAATGGATCCCGTGAGGAAACCCTGGATATCGGGGAGTCCTGCGATGATTCCTCCGATGGCCGAGCCTCCCTCGCCGGAGATGCCGTGCGGCCCGCTGCCGCCGGAGAACAGCGGCAGGCCGTTCTTTTGGAGCGAAAAGTGCTGGTGGGCACCGTTTCCGACGGTGCCCGGAAAGGGCGAGGGGGAGAAGGAAGCCTGCATGCTGTGGGCCCTGGCCACGATGCCAACGATGATCCTGGCAAGAACCACGCGGTCCGCGGCCTGAACGGGCGGGGCAGGGGGAAGGGAAAGCTCGAACTGGTTTCTGCCGTACTCGGCGTGGATCTGCTCCACGGGAATGCCGGCCTGGTTCATCGCTGTCAGCAGATCATCGAGAAATTCCGACCGGTCCAGAAGGCCGGTTGCCCCGTACGGAACCCAGTGGGTGCCTTGCAGTGCCGAGCCATCCGGCGAGATGAGGAAGAATTCCAGCTCGTGGCCCACGAGTGCCTGGTATCCGGCTGCGTCGAGACGGCCGTCGATGTCGGCCAGAAGGCCGCGCGCGCAGGCCGGAGAGGGGGCTCCATCCTGTTCGAAAAGGCTGGCCGGTGCCCATGCCCGGCCGCCCTGCAGGACCCGGAGTCCCGCAACATCGATCTTGAGGCGCATATCGCCAACGGTGGTGATGCTGTCGGTGAACGCTATCCCGCCGTCAATCGTGAAGACATGCCAGACAGGGGCAGCGCCCATCCCGGATTGCTGGAAGGTTCCCAGCCTGGCTAATGGAACGCTCTTGGCCAGCGTGATGCCCGAAGCGTTCACCACCGTGCCGATCACACTGCGGACGCCGGCCGCCTGGAGTTCGCGCTGGGCCCTGGCTGCGGCGGATTCGTCAGCCGATGTGGGGTGAGTCATGCGCCTATCATGCGGCCCCTTCCCCGTCCAATGAAAGGTTCACGAATGTGCCAAGGCGTGCTGATGGCGCGCATCGGCCAGCCAAGGCGTGAAGCGCCCTACCCCGACCGGATCAGCGCGTGACCCTCCGCCTTCCGGCCAGGCTTTCGGCGGTACCGATCAGCAGGACCGCGGCTATTACGGCAACGATGAAGCCGAGGACGTTTAGCTCGAAGATGTTTCCCGTGCCCAGCAGGCTCGCGATGACGCCCCCAATAACAGAGCCCGCAAGTCCCAGCAGCAAGGTGGCGAGCAGCCCCAGGTTCTGCTTCCCGGGCTTGATCAGGCGCGCCAGGGCGCCAATGACGAGTCCTGCGATGATGAATCCAATCATGGCTAATGCTCCTTACCTCGGGTTGAAACCACTCCATGAGAACAGTAAGCAGGATTACTACTAGATAGTACGCGGGCTTGTTGGCTGCTGCGCGCAAGCCGCGGGCCAGGAAAATCGGGCGGCCAGAAAAATACTAAGTATGCTTGCCAAATAGTTACTAAGCATGCTTATGGTAGTGCAGCGCCATGTCCTGCAGGGAGGCATCGCTACCCCAAATACCCCATCCAAGGAGACATTATGCTCGCCAAGGAACACATCGACGATCTGCTCAACCGCAATGGAAACGTCCTGTCCGCCGACGGTGACAAGATCGGATCCGTTGGCCAGGTCTACGCGGACGACGCCGACGGCCAGCCCACGTGGGTCACGGTCAAGACAGGCCTTTTTGGGACGTCCGAATCCTTCGTCCCGCTCGAAGGTGCCCGTCTCGAAGGCGATGACGTCGTGGTCCCGTACACCAAGGACCAGGTCAAGGACGCACCCAGGGTGGACACCAATGGCCATCTGGAACCCTCCGAGGAGGACCGTCTTTACGACCACTACGGTCTCGGCGGCGCCGGCCGGGCCTACACCGATAGGGCCGGGGATGGCGACTTTGACCGGACGCAGACGGACAGCGGATTCGCCGCCACCGGCGGTTTCAGCGCCGCTGATGCAAACGACACCGTGGGCCGTGACACGTCGGGACCGACCACGGATGACGCCATGACGCGGTCCGAGGAGCGCCTGAACGTCGGCACCGAAAAGCAGGCGACGGGACGGGCGCGGCTGCGGAAGTACGTCACCACCGAGAACGTCACCCAGACCGTCCCGGTACAGCGTGAAGAAGTGCGCATCGAACGTGAACCCATCACGGAAGCCAACCGCGGGGCAGCCCTGTCCGGGCCGGACCTCAGCGACGAGGAACACGAGGTAACCCTCCATGAGGAGCGGCCCGTCGTGGACAAGGAGACCGTCCCGGTCGAACGGGTCCGGCTCGATACAGAAACTGTCACTGACGAGGTGACGGTCGATGAGGAAGTCCGCAAGGAACGTATTGAAGCCGACGGTGTAGACGGCACCCGCCGGTGATGGTGTGACAAGTGGATGGGTCAGGGCCAGGGCATTGCCTTGGCCCTGACCCCTCGGCCCCGCCTTTGGGTGGCCGGGTAACAAGCCCAGGCACGGCTGCCCTTGCCGCCTCCCGCGGCTTCATCAACAGATCGAACCAGCACAGTTCAGCAGAGTTTTCAGATCCAAAGTGAGGAATTGACCATGTATCTGCACACCCAGCTTCTGATCAACGAAATTGCCGCCGACGAGCCCGATCCCGCCGCCGCGAACGCCCTGCAGGAGGGCCTCGGCGGGCAGTTCGGCGAGATGCGCACCATGATGCAGTACCTGTTCCAGAGCATGAACTTCCGCGGCGACGCAACCGCTAAGCCCTACAAGGACCTTCTTCAGGGTGTGGGCACTGAAGAGATCAGCCATGTGGAGCTTATCGGAACCACGATTTCCCAGCTCCTGGACGGCTCGCCGCGGTATCAGGGCAAGAAAACCGATCCTGTGGATGAGCCGGGCGCGAAGGGAGCCACCCCACTGAAAATCGCGTTGGATACCAGCAACATCCATCATTACCTCGTGGGTGCCCAAGGTGCCCTGCCCGTGGATGCTGCCGGCAACCCGTGGAGCGGATCGTACGTGTACAACAGCGGCAACCTCGTCCTGGACTTGCTCTACAACCTGATGCTGGAGTCCACAGGACGGCTGCAGAAATGCCGGATCTACGAGATGACGGAGAACAAGACCGCCCGCTCCACCATCGCGTACCTGATCGTCCGAGACCAGGCTCATGAGAACGCCTTTGCGAAGGCGCTTGAGAGCCTCGGTGTGAACTGGGGCAAGGTCCTGCCCATCCCCAAAACCAACGCAGAGCAGTTTCCGGAGGTGAAGAAGTTGCTCGACAAGGGGCTCCAGAGCATCCAGTACACGTTCAGCGCGGACAATCTCAGCGAAGCGGGGAAGCTCTACCGTGGGGCTTCACCATCCAACGATGGAACCGAGCTGAGCACCGACTTCATGCCTGAGGGCTTCCCCATGGCTGTCTCGCCTGAACGCCGTGAAGAGTTCGCGCCAGGGCTGGATCCGGAACTGCTCGCACTCATTCAGGCCACAGCGGAAGCTGAGCTCGTGGACGCGGACAACCCGAAAGTAGCCAAGGGGTAGGGGGCACCTGACCGACCCCGGGGAGGGGCAGCCTGGAAGTCCGCATCTGGCCTGGAAGTGGATGTCGTCCTTTCCGCGCCTGTTCCGTGCCCGCCACCGGCGCTCTCCGGGGGGCTTTGGAGCCGCGGAATCAGTCGCCGCACTGATCCAGATCGGCGAGTATGACGCCGTCGTGCAGTTCGTCAACGGCGCCACCTCCAACCGCACGCGCCTCAACGACGAGGTGACCAGCAGGATCGCGGACCCGGCGCTGGCCGCGCTGCTTATCGCCAAGTCGAGCCTGGCCGCCGAGCGCGGCGTGTCGCTGGAACTCGCGCCGGAGTCCCGGCTGGACCGCGTGGATGAGGAGCTGTCCCGGGACCTGACGACGGTGGTGGGGAACCTCGTGGACAACGCGCTCGACGCCGTCACCAACACGGCCGGGGCCGAGGTGGAGGTGCTGATCGAGGACGACGACGGCGGCATCACTGTTGTTGTGCACGATTCCGGGCCGGGGGTCCCGGCAGAGGTCATGGACGACATTTTCCGGCAGGGCTTCAGTACCAAGACGACGTCCGAGGGCGGGCGGGGGTACGGCCTGGCCTTGGCCCGCGTGGTGTGCCGGCGCCATGGCGGCCGCCTGACGGTGCACAATGACGCCGGGGCAGTGTTCACGGCGGAACTGTTCCGCGCGGGATCGGCGGGAAGAGACAAGCCAGGCAAAGCGAGGCGGCCATGATCAACGTTCTGATTGTCGATGACGACTTTATGGTGGCCAAGGTGCACGCCGGTTTCATCCAGCGCACGCCCGGCTTTCAGGTTGTGGGGGTGGCCCACACCGGCGCCCAGGCGGTGCTGGAAACACAGAGGCTCCAGCCGGACCTGGTCCTGCTGGATATCCACCTGCCCGACATCAACGGCCTCGACCTGATGCACCAGCTGCGGGAAGTGGCGCCGGAGCTGGACGTGCTGGTGATCAGCGCGGCCAGGGAAGTCGAAACCGTCCGCCGGGCGCTCCGCGGCGGGATTGTGCATTACCTGATCAAGCCGTTTTCCCAGACGGACCTGCAGGAGCGCCTGGAGCACTACCGGAACACCTACCAGAGCCTGGATTCCTCCAAGGACGTCGCCGAGCAGGCCGACGTCAACCGGGTCTTCGGACTGGAACGCGGGGAGCGTCCGCTGCCCAAGGGTTGCAGCGCTGAGACCCTTCAGGTGGTGGAGCGGGCGCTGCGCGAGGCCGTGGGCGACGTTTCCGCTGCTGAGCTGGCCGGCTTGGTAGGCACTTCCCGTGTGAGCGCACGGCGCTACCTTGAGTACCTCAATGACGCGGGGATGGTGGAAGTCACCCTGAAGTACGGCGTCGGACGCCCCGAGCGGCGGTACGAGTGGAAGGCGGGGTAAGGGGGCTCAGGTGGCCGTCCGTGCCGTGACGGTTTCGATCCCCTTCCGCGCGCTGGCGGTGACCTGGTCGATGTCGGCGGCCCCGTCGACGCGGCACACTATGCCGCGTTCGGCATAGTGTGCGATGACGGGTTCGGTTTCTTCACGGTAGAGCCTCAGACGGTGGCGGATGACGTCCTCGGTGTCATCGGTTCGTCCTTCAATGCCGGCGCGGAGCAGCAGCCGCCGGACGATCTCCTCGTCACCGACCGTGACTTCCAGAACGGCCTCCAGTGCATTTCCCGTGCCCTTCAGGATGGCGTCCAGGTCATTCATCTGGGCAACGGTGCGGGGGTAGCCGTCAAGGAGGAAACCGTTCGAGACGTCCTGCCGGGACAGCCGTTCGCGGACCATGGCGGTGGTGACATGGTCCGGGACGAGGTTGCCGGAATCCAAGTACTTTTCCGCCTGAATCCCCAAGGGAGTATGGGCGGCCAGGTGGGCCCGGAACATATCGCCCGTGGAGATCTCCACGATGCCCAGCTGTTCGCTGAGGCGGTGCGCCTGGGTACCTTTGCCCGAGCCGGGAGGGCCGATGATCAGCAGTCTCGTCATGCGTCTGTCCGTTCTGCGCGATGCGATGAGAGGTGGGATGCAGCGGGGTGGTTTCACGGGACTGCCACTCGGTTCGCCGGATTTCCGGCCGCAAGTTTGTCCGATTCTACCGGCGTGGGCCCGGCCAGGCGAGGCCCGCAGGCCCGGCTGCCCTACCCGGCCAGCCCGCGTACTGCCGGAAGATTCCGGGTAGTTCCCGCGCTAAAAACGGGTAGTCGCCTCGCGTGACGCCAGGCCGGGGCGCGCCGTTGAATGGGTTGTCACAGGGCAGGAGTCAACATCAGCGGGGGGAACAGCATGATATTTTCGCGGAAGCCGGCCACGCACCGGCACAGATCCGGGGCGGCACACATAGCCTGCGGGGGCAAGCCATGAGCTCCGGGCTGGCCTCGGCCGTGCAGTTGGCCGGCTCGCTGCCAGGCTCGATCGTGCTGACGCTGGGGCAGACCCTGGTGGTCGTGTGCGCCTGTTCCGACATGGTCCGCATGATGTCCGTGCCGCGCTCCCACGGACGGTACGTGGCCAACACCGTTTTCCGGACCCTCGCGCCGCTGGCGGTCCTGACCGTGGCCCTCCGGGTGCTGCTCGATGCGGCCTCCGGCGTCTGGCCGAACGTTACCGCCGGGATGTTCGTGCTGGTGGTTCTGACCTACCGGTGGCGCACCGACACCGACGAGGACAGCTGGTGGAAGGGCAAAGGCAAGGCGCTGGGCAAATGGCTCCGGAAGCAGGCCGGGTCACGGACCCTGGTTGCCCCGGCTGCCGGCCTGGCACGCGCCGCCCAGACCGTCAGTCGTTAAAGAGCCCGGCCAGGTCCTCGGCTGTCAGCGCGCCGCCGGAGAGCGCGTCGCCCTCCATCACGTCGGCGAACAGCTGCGACTTCTTCGCCTTGAGCGCCATGACCTTTTCCTCGATGGTGTCCTTGGCCACCAGCCGGTACACCATGACGTTCCTGGCCTGGCCGATGCGGTGTGTGCGGTCCACGGCCTGCGCCTCCGACGCCGGGTTCCACCATGGGTCCAGCAGGAACACGTAGTCGGCTTCGGTGAGGTTCAGGCCGAAGCCGCCGGCCTTGAGGCTGATCAGGAACACCGGGGCCGCGCCGTTCTTGAACTCGTTCACCACATCCGTGCGGTTCCGGGTGCCGCCGTCGAGATAGCAGAATTCGATGTTCTCTTCGATGAGGCGCTCGCGGACCTTCCCGAGGAAGCCCGTGAACTGGCTGAAGATCAGGGCCCGGTGGCCTTCGGCCACCAGGTCCTCGAGTTGTTCGAAGAGCACGTCCAGCTTGCTGGATCGCACGCCCGACAGTGAGGCATCCACGAGTGAGGCATCCAGGCTCAGCTGCCTCAGCAGTGTCAGCGACTGGAAGATCGTGAAGCGGTTTTTGTTCACATCGTCGATCAGGCCCAGGATCTTCTGCCGCTCGCGCTGCAGGTGCGTCTGGTACACCTTCTGGTGCCGCGGGTTGAGGACCACCTCCAGGATTTGCTCCTGCTTGGGCGGCAGGTCCTTGATGACCTGCTCTTTGGTGCGGCGCATCATGAGCGGACGGACCCGACGGCGGAGCTTGTCCAGCTGCCCCTTGTCACCGTTTTTCTCCACGGGCTTCTGGTAATACTCGGCGAACCGCGACGGGCTCGCGAACAGCCCGGGAGCCACAATCGAGGTCAGCGCCCAGAACTCCATGAGATTGTTCTCCAGCGGCGTGCCGGTGATGGCCAGCTTGAAGGCCGCCGGAAGCTTGCGGGCGCACTGGTAGGCCTTGGACTGGTGGTTCTTCACAAACTGGGCCTCGTCCAGCACCAGTCCGGACCACCGCCGCCCCGCGTAAGCCTCGTAGTCGATCCGGAACAGGGCGTAGGACGTGATGACAATGTCGGCCCCGGCCATGGCCTCGGCCGGGTCGGCCCCGCTCTTGGCAAACGTCTCGCCGATCGCGCGCACCGTGAGCCCCGGGGCGAAGCGCCCGGCCTCCGCCTGCCAGTTGCCCACGACGCTCGTGGGGGCCACCACCAAAAAGGGCGCACCGCCGTCGGACGGGCTGTCTTCATGCTCCTTCGCGGCGCACATCAGGGCCAGTGCCTGCACGGTCTTGCCGAGCCCCATGTCGTCGGCCAGCACACCGCCGAGCCTTTGCCGGTACAGGAAACTCAGCCAGTTGTAGCCCTCCAGCTGGTACGGGCGCAGCTCCGCGTTCAGGGTGGGAGGGAGCGGCAGGCCCCGGATGTCGCCCTCCAGCAGACCGCCCACGGACTGGCGCCAGGCGGCGGCCTGTTCGTCGACGATCCCCAGCTGCGCCAGCTCGTCCCACAGCCCGGCCTGGAAACGGCTGATCTGCAGCGTGCCGTCTTTGTTGTCGGGGTTGTCCTGAAGGGAACGGGCTTCGTCAATCAGCGCCCGCAGCTGGTGCAGCTCCGGCAGGTCCAGCGAGAAGTAGGCGCCACTGGGCAGCAGCATGCGCGTCTGACCGGCAGCAAGCGCAGAAAACAGCGCGGCAAAGGACACGGGCTGCCCTTCCAGGGTGATCACGATGCCCAGGTCGAACCAGTCGCGCTGGTCCGTGGCCTTGGTGGAGATCGCCACCACCGGGGCTTCCTCGGCCTCGCGGTAGTCGGCCATGTCGCCCGATGTTTCCACGGACACCTCGGGGGCATCCCGCAACCGGGGGAGGACCTCCTCCGTGAACGCCAGGGTGTCCAGGCCGCTGAGTTCTGCCGTCGCAGCGAGCCGCGGCGTACCCCAGCCGCCCGTGGCGGACTCACCGAGCTTCGGCACCACATCCCACGGCTGGCCGAGCGATTCCAGGATCCGGGCCTCGACGGCGTCGTCACGGTAGCCGTGGTCGCCAGGATGGCGCCACAGCGGCTGCGCGGTGACGAGGTTTCCGGATGTGTAGTGCCATTCCCAGTGCAGCCGGACCCGGTGGTCGGCGCCGTAGTTCGCCAGCAGGGACAGGGTGGGGACGGCCAGTTCGGGCAGTTCCACCGACTCGTCCGACGCCGTCACCCGTGCCGCCTGCTTGAGCTTGGGATAGAAGCCCGTGAGGAAGCGGCTCTCATCCCGCGCCGGGATATGGAGGGTGCTCCCGGCCGTCACGAACGTCAGGAGCTCCTCGCTGAGCCCGCTTTCCAGCGGGGCGAGGGTGATGGTGCTGTCCCCCACGACGCCGGGAAGCGCGCCCTCGCCGGACATGACAAAAATGCCGTGCGCCGGACGGCCGATGGTCCCTACCGCCGCCGGATCCGCCTCGACCCCCTCAACGGTGATGGTGGGGGCAAGCTCCAGGCCGCCGTCGTCGGATGCCGGGCTGCCGTAGCGGCTCAGATTAAGGCCGACGGCGGCGGGCGCCTCAGCGACCCTGACGGGCTCCTGCCCGCGGCTGTGGACCAGGGCAACACCGATCTTTTTGGCCTCGTCCAGCAGGCTCCACAGGTTCTTGCCGGCGAACGTGTTCATCCCCAGCCACAGGGCGGCCGACGAGTGCACCCGGCTTGCGGCCGACGTGTGGGCGGCGAGGAAGGACTGCATCCATTCCACGTGGGCCTCGTTGCATTCCCGCTTGAAATTCAGGTAGCTGAGCGTGTTCCACGAGACGTCACCGCGGATCCACTTGCCCTTGGCGCCCATGATCACCGGGCGGGCCTTCAGCTGGCGGACGCTGCGCAACGGGTCCCGGCGGCCGGTGTAGGAGAAGTGCGGGGCCGGCTCCTCCACCTCGAACTGGAGCGCCAGCGGGATGCCGCCCGCGGACGGCGTGATGCCGGGCTGCGAAATCAGCGGGCTGAGGGCCTGTTCCCAGTCTGCGAGTTTGGGCGCGGTGTCCTCCCTGGAGAGCCGGGAAATGTCCGCCGGGGCCAGCAGCTTCACCCTGATGGCCGGATTGTCCTCGGCGGCGAAGAGCAGGGCAGCCACATGCTTGCAGTCCTTGCGGACCGGGCAACTGCAGACGCCGACGGTACAGCTCCAGCCTCCCCCTCGCCGGATCAGTTTGGCGGTTGTTGAGTATGGCGCGTCGGCACCGCCGCGCACCTTGCCCAGCATCAGGCCGGTGGCGGCGTCGAACGAAATTCCGGCGACGCGGCTGCCCATGGCATAGGCGAGTCCGGCCGCGAGGGAGCGGTCGTTGATCGCCGGGGTCTGGATTGCCAGTGCCGCACTCTCGTCCGGTTTGGATGGCATGGTGCGCGCTACTTTCGGCAGGTCAAAATTCTGCAGGTTATCTGATCCATCTTAGTCAGCCGGCAGAGGCCCCGAAACTTCGCCTGCCGTTCACCTGCGCCTCAACCCGCGGCAGGCGGCGGCGCGTACGTTGAGAATGTTCCGAGCAACACCGGCTTCTGCAGTGAGGATCCCCATGACTTCCAACGAGTACCCCGTCGTATTGATGCTTGAAGGCGCCGACGCCGCGAACGACGAGGTGGTTGACGCCAACGTCGCCGTGGTCAACGCCATGTTCCGGGAGCTGCTCAATGCCGGGGAAATCGCCCCCAACGCCCTGCGCAGCTACTTTGTGGACTTTTACGTCACCCAGGCGCTGGGCGGCGGATTCGCGCAGTACGTTTTCACGGCCGCGGACCGCGACGAGCTGGACACGTACATCCGCGAGGGCCTCCAGGCCATGGGTGCCACCGCCCACCTGGCGCTGTTCGACCGCACGGCCGAGGCCTTCGACGCCCTCTCCGAGGAGGAAGCGGAGATCTACCTGGACGGCGAATGGGACGCAGAGACGGACGGTGAACTGCCGGACGGTGTCCAGATCCTCGAAGACCTCGACGCCGAATTCGAGGCGCTGTTGGAAACCGAGGACATCACCGGGCTCAACGCCGCGTGGCTCCGCGGGCAGGACGGGCTCCTGGTCCTGGTGGGGGAGGAGCTCGCCGCCCACATCGCCTCGCGCGTGGCGCGGGTTCCGGACCTTGAAGAGCGCCGGGCCGAAGCCGAGCAGGCCGCTCTCGAGACAGCACCCGAGTTTGAACTGATCATCCGGGAACTGTGCGACATCGCGGGCTACACGCTGCAGAAGATCATCATGGGCGACCCCAACTTCGAGCACAACGGCGAGACCGTCCTGGCGTGGCAGTTCAGCACGGACCACGGCGACTTCCTCATGATCGAGGACGACGACGAGGCCTTCATGATCCATCCCGAGACCAGGGAAATCGTCGCGGCCGTGGAGTTCGAGGACGCTGACGAGGCGCTCGTGGACGCGCGGCACCTCTAGCTCCAGTCCGGCACCGGCACCGGCACCGGCACGCCCATTTCGATGGTTCCCTGCGCACTCGATGCTTCGCAGCACCGAGCGTGCAGGGAACCGTCGAATCGGCGCTTAACTAGGCCTCGTCCCCGGCGTCCTCTTCCTTCAGCAGCAGTGCTGTGCCTTGATAGGCGGAGAGTTCGAGGAAGAAACTGTGCAGGTCATCCACGTGTCCGACCGTCTCCCCGCTGAACAGATCCTGCACGGCGGCGCCGGGCGGCAGGTGCGCGGACTGGATGCTGCCGGCGATGTCCTGGCCGGAGAAGTTGAGCACGGTGACCTGCAGCGTCCCGTCCCCCAGCTGGTTGACCATCACGAGCAGTCCCCGGTGCGAAACGTCCGGCACATCCAACAAAGTGGCTGTGGCTATGCCGTTCTCCTCCCGCACAGCCAGGATCCGCTGGAGCCGACGTGCAAAGGAGGCGGAATTCTGGAGCTGCTCGGGAAGCGGCCCGTATAGGCTGCGGGCGCGGGGCATGCCCGCCGAGGAGGTCTCCGCGTCCGGACTGGTGCCCATGATGTCGTGGGCTCCGCGGTTGATCCAGCGGGTGTCGCCTTGGGAGGTGAGCTCGTGGACATGCTCGCGGTCCAGGGCCGATATGCCGGCGAGGTCCCACCCGGAAAGGGCGAAAACTCCGGGTTGCAGGGCGTTATACATCGACAGCAGGATGTGGGCATCCAGCACCTGTGCCTCCTGCTCGCGGGTTATCGCTTCAGGGTCCTGGATGCCGAGCGCGGCCATGATGAAGCTCACCGTTGTGCAGGCGATGCCGTTGGTCGTGAACACAGCGTTGTACGGCGCGTTCTCCCCCGTCAGACGCTCCCTCATGGTTTGTTGCACCTGTTCGGCGAGTTGGGCCCCGGTGAGTTCCTGCCCGTTGAACTCGAACACCTCATCTCTGTGTCCGGAGGCGAAGTGCATCAGTTCATAGGTGAGTTCGTCGTGGTTCTGCAGGGCGTGGACCAGCGAGGCCTGGTCGACGCCGATTTCCATCGACAGGCGGAGCGTCAGCCGCAACAGCTCGGTGTCGGCGGTGACCAGCGCGTAGTGATAGGCGGGCCGGGTGATGAAGTCGTAGGAAAGGTCCGGGCCGGACTCGGACGTCGCCTTGATGTCGTCGATTGTCAGGTTCAGCTCCTGGAAGGAGAACCCGCCAACCTTTCGGATCATGGATCCAATGAGCTGGTTGGCTGCCTCGGAGAGCGGATGTCCCTCAGACCAGCCCGGCTGTTCCTCCGCGCTTTTTTCCACTCCAAGGAAGCCGTTGGCATCGAGGCGGAGCGCGCCGGTGCCCAGATCGACCAGTGAATGCAAAGCGTCCCCGACGACCAGGCGCATGCCGGCGAAGGTGGGATCCAGCCAGTTGATGGACGGCTGGCCCGCCTTGAAGTAGTGAAGGTAGACCCAGCGGCGGGTTTTTCCGGTGGTGTCAACGACCGGCCGCGTTGCGCTCCAGTTGGTTTCCTTGACGCCGGGTTCGTAGAAGATGACCCGCTGGAGCCGGCCAATAATGTATCCGGCCTTTTGCAGCGCCTGTTCAGAGTCGGGACTCAGATTGGCGGAATCCTGCCCTTCGGGCACGTCCGGCAGCAGGTGCCAGTCCTCCTCGGGGATGTCGATCATGTGATAAATGCCCGGGTAGTCCCGAAAGTTCATTTCGGCAAGGCGGAAGTCCGCTCCCTTGCCGGTGTGGCCCGGAACGATGTCATCGATGACTGTTCCGCCGTGATCGGTGGCGACGTCGCACATCTGCCGGAATTCGTCCTCCGTTCCAAACACGGGGTCGATCGCCATGCTGATCCGGTCAAAGTGCCCGTCGACGCTGGGAGTCTGGGTCCAGCCGCTGATGCCTCCTGCCAGTTTGACGGGGCCGGTGTGGAGTGCCCTGATCCCGATCTCCCGAAAGGCTTCCCACATGTCCGGATCACCCAGGGCAGAAAGGAAGGACTGGCCAGGCCGGGTAATGAAGGACAGAGGGTAGGCGGTGAACCATACCGGAGCGCGCTCGACGGCGGCCCGGGGGTTGGGATGCGCGTAGGAGTTCTGCCACATGCTGGCCTGCCCGGAGAGCTGCCGGGCCAGCGTGTTGGCGTCTCCCAGCATGGCCTGGTTCCGGAGCCACTCGACATACGCCGCGTTGCGCCCGTCAAACTCAAGGGACGGCCGGGCAGCCAGGTACTGGCGCCTGCGGGCGATCGGTCTCAGAGCTTTCGGGCGGGCCGGATAAAACTGCTCATCGTAAGTGATGTCCGCCGGCTCGGCAGGAGAGTCGGCCGTGGCCGAATCTGTTCCTTCAGCCGCTGTTTCTTCCGCCGCGTTTTCTTCAGCCTCGGCGGCTGCGGCCTCCGGTCCTGCGCTTCTCTCGTCGGTACTTGATTTCCGCACTGATTGCTCCCTTCCACAGGTTCTTCCTCGGCGCCGTGGATGCCTCCAAGACCTTTGCCCAGAGTTCACGTACCCCGGCCCGCCGGGGGTATTCACGTTTTTATGAGCCAAAGCCACCCTATGCCGATTGGCCCCGGCCCGCATCGAAGCGCGGCTGTCAACCAGCACGTTGACATTTGCAAAACGTTTTGTGTACTCTGGATCACACACAGTACAAAACGTTTTGCAAAGGACAGTCGATGGTGACAAGGGTTGGAATACGCGAGGTGGCAAAAGCCGCCGGGGTTTCGGTAACCACGGTCTCGCACGCGCTCAATGACGCCACCAGCTTCCGGGTCAAAGCGGAAACCCAGCAGCACATCCGGGATGTTGCCAAGGATCTTGGCTACGCACCCAACAGGCTTGCCAGCGGACTGCGCAACCAGCGGTCCCAGATTCTTGGGCTTGTCAGTGATGAGATCACCACCACGCCCTTTGCCGGTGCCATGATCCGGGGGGCGCAGGACGCCGCCTACGAACGCGGCTACGTGGTCATGGTGGTCAACTCCGGCCTGGACAACGAATTGGAGGCCCGGGAAATCCGCATGCTCCAGCAGCATCAGGTGGACGGTGTTGTGTACGCCAGGCTGTACCACCAGGGCGTGCAGGTGCCGGGCGAGCTGGCGGGCCTGCCCACCGTGCTGCTGGACGCCGTTACCGCTGACGGCTCCATCTCGTCCGTGGTTCCGGACGAGGTCAGCGCCGCCGAAACCGCCGTCGAAGCTCTCATCCGGGCGGGCCACACCAGGATCGGGATGATCAACAACCTGGACGACATTCCCGCCACGCACGGCCGGCTGGAGGGCTTCCGCAGTGCTTTGGCACGGCACGGGCTGGAGCATAATCCCCGGCACCTCATCGCAGGCGTGGCGGACACGCCGGGAGGCCGCCGGTCAGCTCTGGCCCTGCTCGGCCAGGAGGAACCGCCGACGGCGTTGTTCTGCTTCAGTGACAGGGTGGCGATGGGCGCCTACCAAGCAGCAACGGCACTGTCGCTGCGCATTCCCGAAGACGTCTCCATCGTGGGGATCGACAATCTGGAGATCATCGCGGACGCCCTCTGGCCCGGGCTCACGACGGTCGCCCTTCCCCACTACGACATGGGGCGCTGGGCCGTTGACCGCATCCTTGACGACATCGAGAATCCAGGGGCTCCGCCGGTCCAGACACAGCTGGACTGCCCGTTGATCGAGCGGGGCTCGGTGGGTCCGCCCCCGGCATAACCGGCCAGCAACCACCACCACAACATTTTCACTCCGAAACCCGGACCCGTAAAAAGGGACGCAGCCGTTGCAGCGGCCGCGTCCCGACGGACCCGGGGGCAATCAACCACGCACAAATTCAGCAGAAGGATTGACCATCATGAACAAGCGATTCACTCGGATCCTGGCCACCAGCATAGCCGCGGCGGCGCTCATGGGCACCCTGGGCGCCTGCGGCAAGGGCAGCGCCTCGGCAACAACCGAGGGCAGCAACGAAATCACCATGTGGACCCACAACGCCGGCAACCCGGATGAGCTCAAGGCCATCCAGGGCATCGTGGACTCGTACAACAAGAGCGGCGCAGCCAAGGCCCAGATCAAGGTCCAGGCATTCCCGCAGGAATCCTACAACGACTCCGTGGTAGCGGCAGCGGCCTCCGGGAAACTCCCCTGCCTCGTGGACATCGATGGCCCGAACGTCCCCAACTGGGCATGGGCCAAGTACCTGACGCCACTGAAGCTATCCGCGGACCTTTCCAAGAACCTGCCCAGCACCGTGGCCAAGTGGGAGGGCGAGACCTATGCAGTTGGGTACGGCGACGTCGCTTTGTCCATGTTTGCCCGCAAATCTGATCTCGCTGCGGCGGGCGTCCGCGTCGCCACCATTGAGAAGCCATGGACCAAGGAAGAGTTCCAGGACGCGCTGACCAAGCTCAAGGCCCTGGGCAAGTGGCAATACCCCTTGGACATGGGCACGGCCGGGGCCGGCGAATGGCTGCCCTACGCCTACTCGCCTCTCCTGCAGTCCTTCGGCGGCGACCTGGTCAACCGCGACGGATTCCAGTCCGCCGACGGCGCCCTCAACGGTGACAAAGCCGTTGAATGGGCTGAGTGGTTCCGCGGCCTCGCCGACCAGGGCTTCATGGCCAAGAAGAGCGGGAAAGATTCTACCCAGGACTTCCTCAACAACAAGAGCGGCATCCTCTACACCGGTTCCTGGGCAGGGGACAAGGCCCGGGCCGCCCTGGGAGATGAGCTGGTGGTCATGCCCTCGGTGGACCTGGGCAACGGTCCCAAGATCGGCGGAGCTTCCTGGCAGTGGGGCGTCACCAGCGGCTGCAACAATACGGATGCCGCGATGGACTACCTGTCCTATTCCCTGAAGCCGGAAAACGTGGCTGCCGTCATCAAGGCAACGGGAGGCATCCCCGCCACTGATGAAGCCGCGGCCCTGATTCCCGCGTTCGCCGAGGGTGGTCCCAACCGTATCTTCATGGAGTTCTCCCGCGAGTTCGCAGTCATGCGTCCGGAGACACCGGCCTACCCCTTCATCGCCACGGAATACGGCAAGGCCGTCCAGGACATCCTGGCCGGGGCCGACGCGAAGACCGTCCTGGACAAGGCGGTCAAGGCGATTGACGCCAACATCAAGTCCAACGGCGGCTACAAGAGCTAGCCGGCTGCCGAAAGGGGGGACGACGGCGGTACTCAACTGCCGCCGTCGTCCTCCCGCCGGCACTGACCGTCAACGGAGACTCCCATGACAACCACCCAGCTTCCCACGCGCCGCTCCGGCGCCCCCGCCCCGGCGGCCCCGGCCGCCCCGGCCACTCCGCGCGGCCGCCGTCCCGGCCGGCTGCGCGAACAGCTCAGCGGTTGGGGGATGATCGCTCCTGCAGCGGTCCTCCTGCTCGCCTTCGTGTTCCTTCCCGCCATCCTCGGTTTCGGCCTCGCATTCACCAACGCCCGGCTCATTTCGCCCCGGCCCGTGGAGTTCGTGGGAACGGACAACTTCGCCCGGCTGTTCACCGATCCCACCTTCTGGCGGGCACTGCTGAACGTCAGCTACTTCGCCGTGGTGGTCGTGCCCGTCCAGTCAGCGCTGGCCCTGGCCATGGCACTGCTGATCAACAAGAAGTTCCGCGGCGTGAATTTCTTCCGCACCATCTACTTCCTGCCCGTGGTCACCTCGATGGTGGTGGTGTCCCTGCTGTGGCTGTTCATGTACCGCAAGGACGGCCTGATCAACGAGATCCTGTCCACGGTGAGCTTCGGCCTCATTCCGGGCGCGGACTGGCTCAACGACCCCGCCACCGCCATGCCGGCCATCATCGCGCTGTCCATTTGGCAGGCCGCCGGCTTCCACATGATCATCTGGCTCGCCGGCCTGCAGAGCATCTCCGGCGAGCTGTACGAGGCGGCGCAGCTCGACGGCGCCAGCCGCTGGCACCAGTTCCGCTACGTGACCTGGCCGGGCCTGAAGCACACCCGCAGCCTGGTCCTGGTGACTATCACCATCCAGGCGCTCGGGCTCTTCGACCAGGTCAGCGTCATGACCCAGGGCGGGCCGCTCGACTCCACCACCACCATCATCTACGAGGCAGTCCGCTCCGGCTTCAAGCAGCAGGAAACCTCCTACGCCTCGGCCATCTCGCTCGTATTCTTCGTCCTCGTGCTGCTGATCTCAGCAGTGCAGCGCTACCTGACCCGAGAGAAGGACTGACGTGAAAAACGCCCTCCGCCTCAACTCCATCGGCGCCATGGCCGTGCGCATCCTGTTCGCCGCCGTCGCCGCGTTCCCCATCGTGTTCATGCTGGTGTCCTCGCTCAAGCCGGACCAGCAGATCTTCGGCGACATGTCCTCGGTGGCCGCATTCCTGCCCATCGGCAACATTTCGTTCGACAACTACGGAGCCGTGTTTGACCGCGTGCCGGCGGCCCGCTTCCTCATCAACTCCATCGGCATCTCCGCGGTCACGGTGGTGCTCGGCATATTCATCAACAGCCTCTGCGCCTTCGCTCTGTCCCGCATGGAGGTCCGCGGCAAGCGCGTGGTGTTCACCGCCATCCTGGCCACCCTGATCGTGCCCTTCCAGACCCTGGCGCTGCCCCTCGTGTGGTGGGTCAACCAGCTGCCGTACTTCGAGCTGAACGGCTTCAGCCTGGAGATCTCGAAGGGCTGGCTGGACACCTACCAGGTCCAGATCATCCCGTTCATCGCCAACGCCTTCTCCATCTATCTCTACCACCAGTACTTCGAATCCATTCCGAAGGAACTGGACGAGGCCGCCAGGATTGACGGCGCAGGCTGGTTCAAGATCTACCGCCAGGTGGTCATGCCCCTCGCCGGGCCCGCCACAGCCACCGTGGCCATCCTGACCTTCCTTCCGGCCTGGAACTCCTACCTGTGGCCGCTCATGGTGGTCCAGTCCGAGGAGCTGCGGCCAGTGATGATCGGCATCCAGTACTTCTTCCAGCTGAACGTCTCCTGGGGCGAAGTGATGGCGTACGCCTCCCTCATCACTGTTCCCGTGGTGATCCTGTTCATCGCGTTCCAGCGCTCCTTCATCAACAGCATCGCCTCCAGCGGCGTCAAGGGCTGACCGGCTTTTCCTAGTTCGAAAGACAACCACTTCCATGAATCCCACCGCCGATCTCGACTGCCGGTACCGGCCCACATGGCACTACGCCGCGGAACGCAACTGGCTCAACGACCCCAACGGCCTGGTCTACTCCAACGGCGTCTACCACCTCTTCTATCAGCACAACCCGCACGGCGATGTCTGGGGCAACATGTCCTGGGGCCACGCCACCTCCGCGGACCTGCTGCATTGGGACGAGCAGCCCGTGGCCATTCCCTGCGACGGGCAGGAAGCCGTCTTCTCCGGCTCGGCCGTGGTGGACACCCTCAACACCAGCGGTTTCGGTGTTGGGGGAGTCCCGCCGCTTGTGGCGATCTATACGAGCGCCTACGCCCCCGGCTCGCTGCTCGCCGGCCGGCAGGCGCAGTCCCTCGCCTACAGCACGGACGACGGCGCCACCTGGACCAAGTACGCCGGAAATCCGGTGCTGGACCGGGCGTCCTCGGACTTCCGCGACCCCAAGGTCTTCTGGTACGACGGCGACGCCGGCAGCTACTGGGTGATGGCCGCCGTCGAAGCCCTCACCCATGAAGTGGTTCTCTACAAGTCGGCGGACCTGAAAACCTGGGAGTACCTGAGCACCTTTGGCCCGGCGAACGCCACGGACGGCGTCTGGGAATGCCCGGACCTGTTCGAACTGCCCGTGGACGGTGACGCCGGAAACACCCGGTGGGTGCTCGTGGTTAACCTCAGCCCGGGTGGCGTCGCCGGCGGCTCCGGCGGCCAGTACTTCATTGGAACGTTCGACGGCGTGACCTTCCGCTCCGAAACGACAGTCACCGAGGGCGAGCAGACGGACGGGACCCGGATGGCCGACTACGGCTGGCTGGACTGGGGCCGGGACTACTACGCGGCCGTGTCCTTCAGCAACGCCCCGGACGGTCGGCGGCTCATGATCGCCTGGATGAACAACTGGCAGTACGCCGCGTCCACGCCTTCGGAGGGCTGGCGCAGCGCCATGTCCCTGGTCCGGGAGGTCCGGCTGGAATCCCGAGGCGGACGTCCCGTGCTGATCCAGGAAGCGGTGGATCCCTTCGCGGCCTCCGGAACCGGGCTGTTCATGCTTGGCAGTCAGGAACTGGAGAGCGGCATCACCTGGCTTCCGGCCGAGGCCTCCGGGGACGTGCTCCGGATCGATGCGGAGTTTGAGCCCGGGGCCGCCGGCAGAGTTGGCCTGGTGCTCCGTGCCGGAAGCGGCGCCTCCGCCGGTCTCGAGCGCACCGTGCTCGCTTACGATTCCGTAGCGGGGGAGCTGAGCCTGGACCGGACCGCGTCCGGCGACGTCGGCTTCCACGAGGATTTCCCGTCTGTGGAGCGGGTGGCCATTCCGATGATCGACGGCAGGCTGCGGCTCCGGGTCTTCCTGGACCGCTGCTCCGTGGAGGTCTTCGCCCAGGACGGACTGGCCACGATCACGGACCAGGTGTTCCCCTCGGACTCCAGCACCGCCGTCGGCCTCCTGGCAGAAGGCGACGGCGGCACCCTGGTGGGCCTCACCGTCACGGGCTGAGCCCGCGGCGTCATCGGCCGCGTTATCGGCCCGCCGTTTCGACGGTTCCCTGCCGGCTCGACGCTTCGCAGCATCGAGTGTGCACGGAACCGTCGAATCGGCGGCACGGTCTCAGCCGCCGCGGACGCGGACCGGTTCGAGACGTCCCCCAAAAGTCATCTCGATCCGCAGCGCCACGTCCACGGCCGTCTTCTTGGCCCGCGTCACCCGGGCGAACTTCCGCCGGGGGCTGTGCAGCGAGATGATGGCAGTGCCGGTGTCCGAGGGCGTGGGCTCCGGCACTACCGCTTGTGATGCCTTACTTGATCGACGCCTTACTTGATCATGGCGCCGTCGGGGGCCACGAGGTACCACACATTGCCTACGCCCTGGCCGGTGATGTCGCCGGGGGCCTTGTCCTTCTCCCACAGGTAGACGGGCATGCCTTCGATGGTCACCTGCTTCTTGCCGTCAGGGGTGTCGATGGTTCCGACCTTTCCGGTGACGCCCTCAACGGTGGGGGTGTCATTGGTGGTGAGGACCGGCGGCCAGGCAACGAGGCAGTCACCAGTGCAGTTGCTCTTGCCGGAGTCCTTCACATCCTTGGTGAAGTAGTAGACGCTCATTCCCTTGCCGTCCACCACGATTTCGCCCTCGGCCGACGATGCGGTCTTCAGGTCAACTGCAGCCGTTTCAGTAGCTGTGGACATGGGGGTTTCGGTGGGCGACTCGGCGGCAGTGGTGGCGGGGGCGGCCGTGGTAGGAGTTGTGCCGGTTCCGCCGCCACAGGCGGTCAGCGACGCGGCAAGGGCCAAAACTGCAAGGCCAACGCTCAATTGCTTGTTCATGTGCTGCTCCTTGGCTCAGGCCGGCATCCAGGATCCGGCGCTATTTGGAATGACGCATGAAGGTGAAGAATGGTTCAAGGCGCAGACGACGGACCTGAATGAACTTTTCTGGGCCGGTCCGCGTCTTACATGCCAGAATGCCGGGCCGCAGGGACCGGCATCGAGTCACCTCCGGGAGGTCCTGGTGCCGCTGGACGAAGATGTGGTTGCCGCAATCTACCGCGAGCATGGGATGGCCCTGCGCCGGTTTGTGATCAGTGCCACCCACGACCCGATACTGGCCGATGACATCGTCCAGGAGACAGTGCTGCGCGTCTGGCAGCAGGCGCCGACAATCACGGGAAGCATGCGCAGTTACCTGTTCCGGACGGCCCGGAACATCATGATCGACAATTACCGGAAATCCCAGCGCAGGCCACAGGAGGCCGAGGAGCGCGAGCTCGCCGATCCGGCGGAAGTCATCGGGAAGGTCGACGAACTGCTCACCAGGGTGCTGATGGAAGAGGCCCTGCTTCGGTTGAGCACGGAGCATCGGGACGTACTTGTGGCGCTGCATTACCGGCGCTTCACGGTGAATGAGGCCGCCGTCCAGCTGAACATTCCAAGCGGCACGGTGAAATCCAGGGCGTTCTACGCGGTGAAGGCTCTGCGGACAATTCTTGATGAAATGGGTGTGGAACGGTGAACGGCAAGGAACTCCATGAGTTGCTGGGGGCATACATTCTGGGCGGCCTCGACGACGCGGACAAGGCGCGCTTCGCGGACCACCTGAAGCAGTGTGCAATCTGCCGGGATGAACTCGCAGACCTGGAGACGCTTCCCGGCCTGCTGAACGCCGTGCCGGTGCCCGACGCCGTGGCGCTCGCCGTTCCGGCTCCGCGGGCGCCGCGCACCCGGGAGCCTTCTGCCGACGTCCCGCAACCTGTCCTTGACGAATTGGCGGCCCGCCGTCGTCATTCCCGACGGCGGCTGACCGCGTTCGTCGGGGCTGTCGCCGCCGCATGCCTCGCCCTGGGCTTCGCCGCGGGGCCGCTTCTGGACCCGGCTAACAGGCCTGATGCCAGCTATTCGGTGGAAGCCGACACCGGCATCCAAGTGACCGTGGGCATGGTCAAGAAGACGTGGGGTACCGAACTGGCGGTGGACGGCAAGAGCCTGCCGAACAAAGGGAAGCTCTCACTGTGGGTCAAGGACCGGGCGGGAGCGGAAGACCGCGCCTGCGCCTGGATGGCGACCCCCAGCGGCCGGGCCAAGGTCACCAGCGCAACCCCGCTGCAGTACTCGAGCATTGCCAGCGTCGAGGTGCGGAATGAACAGCAGCAGACAATTGCGGTGATCACCGTGCCGGGCGCCTGAAATAGCCCGTTTTTGTCTCAGCCAGGTGTTCTACTGGAGTCCAGGGTGAAGGGGACTCAATGGAGCAGCGGGGCGGGGATCACGGCCACAGCAGCCGGGAGCACAGGAACCGCGCCGCCGTGGGCCGGCGGCCAGGGAACCGCGGCCATCCCAAGCGCGATCATTCCGGCGGCTCCTACGAACTTGTGGCCTCCGGGGAGCAGCTCGCCCGGACTCTGATGTCGGCGGGCCGCCTGCGGCCGGCTGCGGTAATTGCCTGGCATCCCGGCCAGCCCCGGAACAGGATTGACGTCGAGCATATCGCCCGTGAAGTGGGGGACCTCGCCGATGTCTATTACCTCGAAAACGGTCCCGAGACCTTCAGGCTCGGTGACGCGCTGCCTCCGGGTGCCAATGTTTACGGGAACGCCGCCCGGGTCTATTCTGCGGACCTCGACTGGATGCAGGATGTGTACAGAAGCCCGCTCCGGATGGCACAGAGTCCGGATGCTGCCGCGCGCGCAGCGGAACAGATCATTGACGACGTGCTGGGACGGCTTACGTCATCGCCGCCACCAGCGGTCGTGCCGCAACGCGCGGAAAAGATGGACGGCGTGGTCAAGGCCTTTGCCAGCGGTGGCTCCCGTGCCATCGTGGAGTTGTCAGACGGCCGGCGCTGCACTATCCAGCGCGAGCAACTCCTGCCGGCCGTGCGCCTGGACTGGATGCTGGCTGAAGGGCAAGCGGTGTCCGGGCTGTACGACGCCGACGCCAGGACCCTGGACATCAGTGCCCTGAAAGTGGTCCCCCGGCTCGCAGATCTCTATTCCTCGGGTGACCTGGTGCTTGCGCTGGTGGAGGAGGTGACCGGCAAGGCGGCGACGCTCAACCTTTTCCCCGGCTGCAGGTGGCCAGTTCCCCTGGAGCGGATGTCGTCGAACCCTCTGGACACGGCTGACACTTTGGTGACGGAGGGGGAAGTGGTGGTTGTCCGGTTCCTCAGGGTCAAGGGCGCCGTTGTTCTTTCCCTCATCGACGTTGATGATGATGGGGAGGTCCGGGCATCCCCCGAACTGCTGCTGGGCGGGACTCCCTGGCTGCAGGCAGGAAGACACCTGCTGGAACGCGTGGCCACTGGGATCGATGAAATTCCGGTGGCTGCCGGGGAACCGGCTCCGCCGGCCTCGGCAGGACGCGCCACCGACAGTCCTTCACCCGCTCTGATCACGGTGCAGCTTTCCCTTGCCACCGAGAAGGCTGAGGTGGCCCGGCTGCAGGAGTTGGTCAAGGCGGGGAGCAGCGCCGGGCCGGAGCTTCTTCGGCTGGAGCGCGAGGTGGCGGCCCTGCGGGCGGAGCTGGAGCTCGAGCGACGGAAAGCGGCGGCCAGTGACGGGCTGAGGGCCGGATTGGCCGCAAGGAACGCCAAACAAATGGAGGACCTGCGCACGCTTCGCGCCCGCAACCGTGAAATGCAGCAGGCTCTGAAGCGGTCCCGTGAAGACGCAACAGAGGCCTTCGAAACAGCGGATGACCGCGTCCGGCACGATATCTATCTGGCGTGGGTACGCAACGTTCCCGGCGAAGACAAGTCCAGGTTTCCACTTCCAGGGGGATACCGCGTAGGTCCCGACTTCGCCGCCTCACTGTATTCACGGACGGAACAGGGCGCCGTGCCCAAGGCATTGAAAGCGGTGGTGGAAGTGTTGACCGGTCTCGCGGAGCGGAGCTCGGCCCGGGAGGTGCATCCCCTACGCGCCACAGGTGGCGGTGATGCGGCCCAGATTCAGCGCGAGGACGGTGCCAGGTGCTTTCGCGCATCCATCGAACGAAGCGTGGCGTCGGCGCGGCGGCTGCACTACTGGAAGACTCCGCGTGGCGACGTGGAGCTTTCGCGCATCGTGCTGCACGATGACTTCAAGCCTTAGGTCCCTTGGCGCTGGGATTCCATGCGGCCGAGCCTGGCCCGAACCACCATAAAAACGCCGTAGCAGATGAGCCCTGCGCCCACGGCGGCGAGCAGATAGATGCCAAAGGGCTGTTCGCGCAGCGCCCGCAGGCCGCCGTCGAGTCCCGTCGACTGTTCGGGGCGGAGCGTGGCTGCGGCGGTGATGACGAGCAGGCCAGTCAGGAAGAGGGCGACGCCTTTGGCCGCGTAGCCGGCGATACCCAGGCCCGTAACACCCTTGCGTGCCGAGGGCGATGCAGGCATGCGGATGTGCCGTTCGAACTTCTTCTGGAATCCGCGGACCACATAGACGATTCCGGTGACAGCTACTGCCGCCCCGACAACAATCAGGAGCAGGAGGCCGCCCGGTGCCTTCAGGAGACCCACGGTCATGTCACTCGCGGATTCCCGGTTGTCACTGCCGCTGCCTCGCGCGAACGCGGCGAGTGAAACAGCCATTGCGGCGTAGACCACCGCCTGGCCGGCGGCCTTGAGCTTCTTGACTATTTTGTCCTTGGACCGAAGGTGCTGGTAGGCAAAGATGGCGTCACTGGCCTGCCACAGCGCCAGGGCCACGCAGGCGGCGAAGCTGGCCCACAGCAGCAGGGGCCCGAAGGGCTGGCTGCCCAATTCTGCGACAGCCCCGCTGACGTCAGCCCTGCCGCCCTTTCCCACTGCCAGCCCGATGGCGATCGTCCCCACCAAAAAATGGAGCACGCCGCTGACGGCAAACCCTGCCCGGGCCAGCAGCTCGAGTGCGCGGGAGTTAGTGACCTCTTCGGCTTTGTCTGCCGCGCCCTGCAGTTCTCGTTTGATGGTCGTTCCTTCGCGCCGGCATGGCTCATGCGTCTCCCGCGGCTACCCGCTACATGCCCCATCGTGCCACGGGCGGAGGCTGCGCAAAAGATGGCAGCTGCGCGCAACCAAGCTCCGCAAGTGTGCCCCGCGACTGCGCCCCGCCCAGGGCCCGCAGATGTGCCCCGGCCCGGCTCCGGCGGCGTCAGACCCGCCGGTAGCAGAGGTCGAAGATCATGCGGCCGGCCTCATGGGCCTTGTTCTCAAAGCTCGTGCGGATGCGGCCCTCAAACCGAGGCGCCCAGCCACCGGTTTCATCTATGCCCTCGTTGGGTCCCGTGTGCTCGGTGCTGACCGGCGCCCGGCCTTCCCTCACCGGGGCGCCGCCCACGACCGACTCGACGCCGGTCTGCCAGACGTGGGTGAGCGGGCTCTCGGGCCCCCTGCGTTCACCGTCGTGCATATTGACGAACGCCGTGGAACCGGCGAGCACATCGCGCACGTGCACGGCGTAATTGGACCAGTCGGTCGCGATCCGCCAGAGTCCGCCCGGCTTCACGGCCCTGGCGGCCAGCTCGGCGAACTCGGGCTGAATGAGCCGCCGTTTGTGATGGCGCGACTTGTGCCAGGGGTCGGGGAAGAAGATCCACAGCTCGCTCACCGATTCAGGCGGAAGCATGGTGGCGAGTACTTCAGGCGCGTTGGCCTCCACCACACGGACGTTGGTGAGGCCCCTGCTGTTGATCTTGATCATGGTGTTGGCCAACCCGGGGGTGTAGACCTCGACCGCGAGGAAGTCCGTGTCCGGATTCTGCTCGGCGGCGTGGCAGACGGCATCGCCAAGTCCCGATCCGATCTCAACGATCAGCGGCGCTT
Source organism: Arthrobacter sp. GQ119 (assembly GCF_059759125.1). Lineage (NCBI taxonomy): Bacteria > Bacillati > Actinomycetota > Actinomycetes > Micrococcales > Micrococcaceae > Arthrobacter > Arthrobacter sp. GQ119. The sequence goes on from NZ_JCAXEA010000010.1 coordinate 112,730, forward strand.
TCCGGCCGAACTCTGCCTCCGCGTCGAAAATGTAGTCCGGGTGGACCGAGGTGTTGGCCACGTGGCGCGGGACGTCCACTGCCCAGCGGTCCGAGTGCTCTTCCCAGGCGGCTTGCCGGCGGCCCTGGAGGCGTGTTCCGCGGCGGACGAAACTGACGGGCCGTCCTCCGTACGTGCCGAACGAGGCCTGGCTGCCGGGCGTGACGGGCCTCGGCGTCCTGAGATTCTCAGGCGTCTGGTTCTCCGGCGGCCGGGGGGAATCTGGGGTTTCACTCATCACCTCCAGAATAGTGGAGTTCGCGGGGCAGCACGCCGCCGGCATCGGCAGTGGGGGCGCCCCCGGGTGCGCAGGGAAGGCGTTCAGGGCAGGGCTGTGACAACGACGTGGATGGCCCCTGGGAGAAGGACGAAGGCAGCTTCCGTCCCCACGAGCCAGAGTCCTGCCACGCCGGCGCTCCACGCCGAGGTGTCGCGCTGATGCCGCCTCACGGCAAGAATGCCGAAAAGCGCTGCCAGCAGCCCGAAAAATGTGGGCAGGCTCCAGAAGACTGCCGCCGCCACCCACTCCAGGCCGTTGCTGCCGGTGTCGGGGCGGGTGAACAGCATGGCGAACATGGTGGGCACAATAGTCAGGAGCATGCTGGGCAGGACCAGCGCACCAAACACGACGCTCGCCCCGCCTTCGCCGGTGCCTTCCGACGCCGCCCGGCCCCGTGACGGACCGGGATGGTCGGGGACCTTGGGCGCAAACGGAATACTCATGGTTCTCCCGGTGGTAGTCGGTGCGCGGTGCCGCGGACCGCTATTTGGAGCCAGACTAATTCCGGGCCGTGGACAGCCGTAACCGGTGTTCTTTCGTATGTGGATAACGCGCCCCTGCAAGAATGGCCGGATGACCGGTGGGAAGAGCGGGACGGTGGGAAGAGCGGGACGGTGGAGAACGGGACAGGGAAGAACGGGACAGTGAAGAACAGGGCACTGAAGAACGGCGCGACCCGGCCCGTCCTGGGCGCCGTATCCGGATCGCTCGTGGACGCCGAGGTAGACGAGGTTCCGTCCGCTGAGCCCACGCATGTCGGCGGCCGCCGGGGGCTGGCGTACCTTGGCCTGTGCCTGGTGCTGATCGGGCTGAACCTGCGCACTGTGTTCTCCAGTTTTTCTGCGGTGCTCCCCGAAATAACCTCCGGCGCCGGCCTGCCGGGCTGGGCAGTGGTGGTGCTGACCACCGTCCCGGTGACTCTGCTGGGCGTGTTCGCACCGCTGGCTCCCGTCCTGGCGAGAAGATTCGGTGCCGAGCGCGTCCTGCTGGGGGCCCTGGCGGTGCTGACGGCCGGGCTGCTGGCCAGGCCCGCCGATGTTCCGGGCGCGGGGCACCTGCCCGCCCTGCTCGCAGGCACGGCGGCGTGCGGAGCGGCGATTGCGCTGTGCAACGTGCTGCTGCCCGGGCTGGTGAAGCGCGACTTCCCGCACCGGCTCGGCCTGATGGGCGGGCTCTACACCACGGCCATCTGTGCGTCAGCTGCGCTGGGGGCTGGTTTCACCTATCCGGTTTTCAGCGCTACCGGTCAATGGACCGCGGCGCTGTGGTTCTGGGCGGTGCCGGCCGCCGTCGTCCTTCTTCTTTTCCTTCCGGTCGCGATCCGTCAACGCCACGGCCAGCACAACGCCGTGCACGACGGCGTGAATGTGTGGCGCTCCGCGATCGCCTGGCAGGTCACCATCTTCATGGTGCTGCAGTCCATGATGTCGTTCAGTGTCTTCGCCTGGCTGGCGCCGATCCTGCGGGATCGCGGCATCGACGGCGGAACGGCGGGGCTGGTGGTGTCCGCCTCGATCGTCCTGCAGATGCTCGGCTCGCTGTTCGCCCCGGCGCTGGCAGCGAGGCTGCGCGATCAGCGGGCCATCAACACGGTCGTGGCGCTCATGACCGGGGGCGGCTTCGCCCTGAGCATCTTCGGCCCGCTGGAGCTGATCTGGGTGTGGACCGGACTCCTGGGCCTGGGCCAGGGCAGCCTCACCGCGGTGGCCCTGACCATGATCATGCTCCGCACCCGGGACGGGCATGCCGCAGCCCACCTCTCCGGCATGATGCAGGGGGTGGGCTACGGACTCGGCTCCACAGGGACGCTCCTGGTGGGCCAGCTGCACCAGAGCACCGGCTCGTTTGCGGCGGCCGGAGTGCTGTTCCTCGCGGTGGGTCTGCTTGCGGCCGTCTTCGGCTACCGGGCAGGCCGCAACCGTTTCATCTGACCCGCCGGTTGGGCCTGTATCTAGTGCGCCAGGTCCTTGCCCTTGGTCTCCGGGAGTGTGAAGACGAACGCCGCGCTGACGAATAGCAGCACCACCGCATACACATTGAACAGGTCGGGCATACGCAGCGACGTGCCGAGCCACTGCTGCAGGTAAGGGGCTGTTCCGCCGAACAGTGCCACGCAGATGGAGTAGGGCACGCCCACGCCCACGGTCCGGATGCTGGTGGGGAACAGCTCGGCGTAAACGGCCGGCACAATGGCGGCGCTCGCGGCGATGAAGATGAGCATCACGGACATGCCGACGGCGAGCTGCCACGCCGAATCCTTCAGCAGCCAGGTCATCGGGAAGTGCATCACGGCCGAGCCGATGGCGCCGGACCACAGCACCTTCTTGCGGCCGATCCGGTCGGAAAGCTTGCCCCAGAATGGCAGGGCGGCGATGAACACGATGTTGCCGATGACGCCTGCCCACAACGCCTCGCCGCGGTCGATCTTCAGGGCCGTAGTCGCGTAGCTAGGCGCCACAACGCCCCAGATGTAGTAGATCACCGTGAGTCCGACCGTCAGGCCGATGACCTGCAGGGCCTGCTTGCGGTGCCGGACGATCTGCGGCCAGATCGGGGCGCGCTTCTCGGCGACAGTCTCGCCCTCGAAGACGTCCGTCTCGTGCAGCCTGGCGCGCATGATCAGCGCGTACAGGCCCATCGCGGCGCCGATGAGGAAGGGGAGCCGCCAGCCCCAGGCGTTCATCACTTCGGTGCTCAGCACCATGTTCAGGACCGCCCCCAGCAGCGTCCCGAACAGGATGCCGACGGTGCCCGAGGTATAGATCAGGGTGGCCCAGAAGCCGCGGTGTTCCTTGGGTGCCATCTCGGAAAGATAGGTCTGCGACGACGGCAGCTCACCTCCGTGCGCCAGGCCCTGGACCAGCCGGGCCACCAGCAGCATCAGTGACGCCCACGCGCCCACGGCTGCGAACGTCGGCGCGATGCCGATCATCAGGCTGCCCAGGGATGCGAGCCCGACGGCGAGCGTCATGGAGGCCTTGCGGCCCACCCTGTCGCCGATCCAGCCGAAGAGGAACCCGCCGAACGGCCGGGCCACGAAGCCGACGGCGAAGATCGCCAGGGTGGACAGCACCGCCGAGGCCGGGTCCGACTTGCTGAACAGCTGGCTCGCGATGAACGGCGTGAAGGTGGCGTAAATGGCCCAGTCGTACCATTCGACGGCGTTGCCGATGCCGGTGCCGACCACAGTCTTTCGCGTGGACGCCCGGTCTGCTCGCTGCTGGTTGATGGTGGTGGTCATGGTTTCTCCTGGTGGGGCTGGGCTTAGGAAGCTGAGGAGGCGGAAAGGGCTGCCGGTGCCGCCGCAGGGGCGGCAGCCAGCGTGGCCAGCCGCGAGATGGCGAGTTCCGCATAGAGGGCGGCCCCGTCAGCGAGGACGCCGTCGTCGAACGTTGCGTACGGTGAGTGGTTGAACGGGGACGTGGCCGGGTCTGTGTCCCGGGGCACCGCGCTCAGTCCGATGAAGGTGCCGGGCACCTCGGCGAGGACGCGGGAGAAGTCCTCGGAACCACTGAGCGGGGTGGCCCAGCGCGAAAGCCTGGAGTCGCCGAAGAGTCCCGTGATGACCCTTTCAGCGGTGTGCGTTTCATCCTCGTCCGTGATGGTGAGGGGGTATTCCTGCTGGTAGTCCACGTCCACGCCGAGGCCGTGCGCTGCTGCGATTCCCTTGAGCAGCCGGGGCACGGCGTCCATCATCTTTTGCCGGGACTCTTCCGAGAACGTGCGGATGGTTGCCTCGATGCGGGCCGTTTCCGGGATGACGTTGCGCTTGGTGCCGGCGTGGAGCACCCCCACGGACAGGACCACGGGGTCGAACATGTTGAACTGGCGGGTGACCATGACCTGCAGGGCCGTCACCATCTCGGCCGCGGCCGTCACCGGGTCCTTGGCCGAGTGCGGGGCGGAGCCGTGGCCGCCGGCGCCGAGCACCGTGACCACCAGCCCGTCGGAAGCGCTGAGCATGACGCCCGGTTTGGTGCAGAACGTGCCGTGGGGTTCGAGGGAGGAGAACACGTGCATGCCGTAGGCGGCGTCCACCCGGCGGCCCGGCGCGTCCAGCACACCCTCGCGGATCATGTAGCTGGCGCCGTCGAAGCCTTCCTCGCCCGGCTGGAACATCAGCACGACGTCGCCGGGCAGCTGGTGCTGCCGTTCGGCCAGCAGCGTGGCGGCCCCGGCGAGCATGGACGTGTGGAGGTCATGGCCGCAGGCGTGCATGGCGCCGTCGATTCTGGAGGTGTAGTCAACGCCGGTCTTCTCCTGGACGGGCAGCCCGTCCATGTCCGCGCGGAGGAGAACTGCCGGGCGCCGGGCCGCAGCACCGTCGCCCACCATAGCCCCATCGCCGCCTCCAACGTGGGCTCCGCCGCGCAGGACCGCCGTGACCGACGTCGTGTCCCGGCCCAGGGTGATCTCGAAGGGCAAGCCGTCGAGGGCCTTGAGGATCTTTTCCTGCGTCCGCGGCAGCTCGAGGCCGATTTCCGGCTCCCGGTGCAAGTTGTGGCGGAGCCTGGCGAGGTCTTCCTGCATGTCCCTGGCGTCTGCGGCAATCGGCACGTGTACTCCCTTTGACTTCGGCTTACTCGGTCTCGGTCTATTCTGAGGTGACCTGCTTCACAGCCCGTCAAAGTGCTGTAAAAATGCATGAGAAGCGAATAATTGCAGGAATCATGCAACACGAAGGAGCTGCCGTGGAGCTCAGCGAGGAAGACCTGGCCCTTATCAACGCCCTGCAGATCGCGCCGCGCCTCAGCTGGTCGGACGCTTCGGGCATTCTCGGCGTCCACGCCACGACGCTTGCCGCCCGCTGGGACAGGCTGCGGGCGGCCGGCGCCTCGTGGACCACGGCGCACCTGATCGGAGACCCGAAGCAGATGTGCCTCGCCTTTGTGGCTGTGGACTGCGAAATGGACCGGCGGCAACAGGTCACGGCCAGTCTTGCTGCGCTGCCGGAGGTGGTCACCGTGGAGGAGGCGGCCAGCAACCGCGATCTGATGCTGACCGTCGTCACCCGGTCCCTGGAGGATTTCAGCACGAAAGTGGTGTCCCGGCTGAAGGAAACAGAGGGCTTGGTGAAGTACCAGACTGCCCTGTGCACACGGCTTCACACCGGCGCTGACACCTGGCGGCTGAACGTCCTGAGCCGTACGCAGCAGGCTGCCCTCCAGGCGTTCACCCGACCCGCATCTTCGCAGCCGGACCAGACTGGCGCTGCGCGGGAGCCGCTGCCGGCAAGCCATCTGGACCTGCTGCCCTATCTGGCCAGGGACGGACGGGCCACGGCGGCGGACATTGCCCGGGCCCTGGGCCGCAATCCTGCCACCGTCCAGCGTCAGCTGAACCGGGTGCTGGCCAGCGGCATCCTGTCCCTGCGGTGTGAGGTCGCGCAGCGTTACTCGTCGTTTCCGGTGACCTGCCAGTGGTTCGTCAACGTGCCTGCGGGCCAGCATGAAGCCGCCGCCGCGAGCATTCGGTCCATCCGGAATGTGCGGCTCAGCGCCTCGACGACGGGCCCCACCAACTTCGTGATCATCATGTGGCTGCAGTCCCTGGCCGACGTCATGGACGCCGAGCTTGCCCTGCAGCAAAAGGTGCCCGGCATCGAACTGGTGGAGAGCGTCGTCATGCTGTCCACGGTTAAACGGGTGGGCTGGATGCTGAACGAGGACTCCACGGCGAGCGGGGCCGTCGTCGTGGATGCCCACGGCCTGGAGCTCGCAGACTAGCCGGCTTGCTCCACCCGGCTTGCTCCACGCGGCTTCCTCCACAATGGCGCCGTCCTGTGGCAAGCTACCCCGTACCAACCGACTACCGATCAGGCTGCCGTGCACGAATCCGCCCCGCCGCTCTCCGCCGCCCCTGCCGCGGGGATACTCCGGCGCCCGTATCTTCTGGTGACCGTGGGATCGTGCGCCCTTGTGTTCCTTGCCGCCTTCGAATCACTGGCGGTCACCACCATCATGCCGCTCGTGAGCCGCGAGCTCGACGGCGCCAGCCTCTACGCCCTCGCGTTCGCCGGGCCGCTTGCCACGGGGGTGATCGGCATGGTGGGCGCAGGCAACTGGTCCGACCGGCGGGGCCCCCTCGCCCCGCTCTATGTGTCGGTGGCGGTGTTCGTACTCGGCCTGCTGATTGCCGGCACCGCCGGCAGCATGGCGGTTCTCGTGGCGGGCCGGCTGGTCCAGGGGTTCGGCGGCGGGGCCATCACGGTGGCCCTCTACGTGGTGGTGGCCCGGGCCTATCCACCCGGGCTGCACGCCAAAATCTTCGCTGCCTTCTCCGCAGCATGGGTCATCCCCTCCCTGGTGGGGCCCTTCGCTGCGGGCCTCGTGGCGCAGCTGGCCGGGTGGCAGTGGGTGTTCCTGGGCGTGGTGGGCCTGGTCATCCCGGCCCTGGCCATGCTCGTCCCTGCCCTGCGGGGCGTGCGCTCGGGGCCGGAAGACCAGCCGGTGCCCTGGGCATTCGGGAGGCTTGCCTGGGCTGCGCTCGCGGCGTTGGCCGTGCTGGGCCTAAACCTGTCCTCCGCCGTTCCGGTGGTCGGGGCGCTCGTGGCGGGCGCCGCCGTCGTCGTCGCGCTGCTGGCCGTCAGGCCGCTGGTGCCGCGCGGCACGCTGGTTGCCCGGCGGGGCCTGCCGAGCGTGATCCTCACCCGCGGTTTGGCGTCGGCCGGGTTTTTTGGCGCCGAGGTTTACCTGCCGTACCTGCTGGTGGAGCGCTACGCCTTCGCGCCGACGTTTGCCGGCCTCACCCTGACCGGCGGCGCGCTCGCGTGGGCAGCGGCCTCGGGCATTCAGGGCCGGCTGGGAAACCGGCTCGGCAGCCCCGTCTCGGTGCGGATCGGTTCCGTGCTGGTGCTGTCCGCCATCGTCCTCGCCCTGGTGACCACAGCGTTTGGCTGGCCGGCCGCCGTCGCGATTTCCGGGTGGATTCTGGCCGGCGGCGGCATGGGCCTGATGTATCCGCGGCTGAGCGTCATGACACTCGCCCTGTCTGCGCCGGACACGGAAGGCTTCAACAGCTCGGCGATGTCCATCGCGGACTCCCTCGGCGGTGCCCTGGCGCTCGCCGCCACAGGCATCGTGTTCACCGCATTCACGACGACGGCGGTTTCTTTCACCGGAGTTTTCGCCCTGATGGCGCTGATCGCCGCCGCCGCGGTGGCCACAGCGCCCCGCGTCGCCAACTGATTCCGGACCGCTGACCCACGAAGGAACCGCTGCTGGAACCGGGTAATGGAGACGTATTGACCCCGGGCTGGCGGCGGAGGATTCTCATTGCAGGGGCCCCGCCTGCAGCCCCGGCCCGGGTGCTGGACAGCGTTTCCAACACCGACCCAGCCTTTCAACATCGACCCGAGGAGACTCCGATGCGTAACGCTAAATTCAATGATCTGCTGGCCCACCAGGTCGGCAACGAGTTCGCCGCTTCCCAGCAGTACATCGCCATTGCCGTCTGGTTTCACGGGCAGGACCTGCCCCAGCTGGCCAAACATTTCTACCGTCAATCACTGGAAGAACGAAACCACGCCATGATGATGGTTCACTACATCCTGGACCGCGGGCTGAAGATCCCCATCCCCGGCGTGGAACCGGTCCGCAATGACTTCAACAAAGTAGAGGAGCCACTGGCCCTTGCCCTCGCCCAGGAACAGGAAGTCACCGAGAACATCAAAGAACTGTTTGCAGCCGCACGGGCGGAAAACGACGCCCTCGGAGAACAGTTCATGCTCTGGTTCCTCAAGGAACAGGTCGAGGAAGTGGCCTCGATGACGACGCTGCTGAACATCGCCCGGCGCGCGGACAACCTCTTCGACATCGAAAACTTCCTCGCCCGCGAACGCGTCGGCGATCACGGGCGCCCCGGCGGCCATCATGGCGGTCATCACGGCGGTCATCACGGACACCACGGCGGGCACGGTGGAGGAGGCCACGACTCCGGAACACCGGAAGCCGCCGGGGGGACGCTCTGACAGCCGTCCCCGCGGCAGCAGCTGGCCGGCTCGTGAGTCGCCGGCCGGCCGGGGGCAGCGGAGTCTTAAGTGACCATGGAATCAGCGCTGAGTGAGTGCCAGGAACGGTGGTGGTACACGAGCGGCCGGGACGGCCCGGCAACCCCGTCCCCAGCGGATCGGACGTTGACCTGCAGCACGCGCATCGCGACCACCACGGAGTCACCGGCATGCATTTCGTTGACAATGCTTCCCCGCAGCCAGGCATCGGCCGTGGGCAGAACGGGCTCTCCGGTGACCAGGCGGGACCAGGCGGATGTGTCCTCAAAGCGGTCGATGCCGCCGGTGGCAAAAGTTTTCGCCAGGCCAATCTGGTCTGCGCCGAGCAGATGCACGACGAGGGTCCTGGCCTTGCGGATTGCGTGCGCGGACGATGACTGCGCGGAGAGTGAAAATGCCAGGAGCGGCGGATTGACCGAGACGGAAAAGACCGAACTGGCCGTCAGCCCCACCGGCCCGCTGGCGCCCTGGGCGGTGATGATGGCAACGCCGGCAGGATGGTTGCCGAAAGCGGTCTTGAAGTCATCGATGCTGGGCATGTCGGAAGAGAGGCTCGTGGCCCCATGACGCGGCCGGGAGGCTGCGAGGGCGTACTGGATTGCCATAAAAAGGTCCTTGGGGTTTGGCGGACGAAAGCGGTGCGTCTCCACTGCTCGACCGCGGTGAAGGCCCACCCCTGGCACAACACCGCTTGAGACTGGGTGTTTTCATCGCACCGCTTCCCAACTACGATCAGGAGGAAGGCGCTTAGGTAAGGCTTACCTTGCCTCCTTGGGAAGACTGTATCAAGATCTTTGAAATGCGTGACAAACGCATACGTAATAGAAGGTTGGGGACCGGAACGGATCACTGAAGAAGGCAGGGATCAGATGCGGGGATTCAATGCATAGGATCTGGGCGGACCATCGGCCCGGCCGGCCGCCGGATGTGGCGCTTACTGCAGCGGCAGACGGGTGGCGCGCACGACGGCGTCGGCGAGGATGGCCATCTGCCCGTCCGGGCCCGTCACTTCCCGTTCCCGGCTTTCGGCCACCGCCACGTCCCATTCCGGCGGCGCGATGCCGAGTTCCGCCACGAGTTGCCCGGGTGTGAAGTACCGCCCCGTCCCGTGGCCGCCTTTCGCCTGGCCGCCCGGCGCGTCGCCGCCGTGGCTGCTGTTGCGGTGGCTCGCCCAGGGCGGCAGCCCGTCCGGGTGGTGACCCACGACGAGCAGGGTCCCGCCTGGCCGCACGGCGTCCGCCGCGAGCCGGTGCGAGCGCTGCCAGGGCATTTCCGTGGAGTGCAGGAACTGCGCGGAGACCAGGTCAAACTGCATGTCCGGAGCCCACGTTTCCAGGTCCCGCTGCAGCCAGGTGACGCGGTGGCCCGCCTCGGATTCCGCTGCGCGTCCGGCCGCACGTTCAAGCGCGACGGCGGATACATCCACCGCGGTCACCGTCCAGCCCCGCTCGGCGAGCCAGAGTGCATCGGCCCCTTCTCCGCAGCCGAGGTCCAGGGCCGCTCCAGGCGCGAGCCCGGCCGCTTCCACGACCAGCTGCGGATTCGGCCGGCCGCTCCAGACGCGGGCGCGGCTGCGGTACATCTCGTCCCAAAGGCGGGCGGCGCCGTCGTCCGTTGGTTCTGCCTGCCCGCCGGGGGAGTGCTGCTGATCGCTCATCGGTTACTGGCCCTTCTGGATCCGGCGCCAGCCGCCGGCACGGTTGTTGGCGATGATCGACCTGAACATCTCGAGCAGGGCCGGCGCGTTGATCGCTTCCCCCTCGTAGAAGGCCACCGTCCGGCCGGTCTTGTTCCCCTGCCCGCCGGTGATGAGGTGTTCCGGGTCCGGCGTCAGCCCGCCGTCGTACAGGAACACGTTCACGTGGTCCTTGGCCGCCAGCAGGGCGCAGACATTCCCCTGCAGCTCGAAGTACGGCTGGCGCGTGCGCTTGATGGTTTCGGTGATCTCCGGATCGGCGGCATGGACCAGCTCCCTGACCTGCCGGCACACTGCCTGCTGCCACTCCGGCAGGGCATCGATGTAGGCGTCCACGCGCGGATCGGCGGTGTAGTGCATGCGTATCACCCTGCCATAGAACCCCGCGCCCAACTAGGTGCCAGGGGGCGTCAGGGGAGCTGCAGGACGATGTTGCCCGCGCCGTCCTCTCCTACCGAATAGCTCCGCAGTGGCCCGGCGCCGGTGGTGGAGCAGCCAGTATCCAGTTCGAAGGAGTGTTGGTGCAGCGGGCATATCACCACGGACCGGTCAATGGTGCCGTCGGCGATCGGACCGCCTTTGTGCGGGCATACGGCTGACACCGCCCGGAGGGAGCCGTCCCGGAGCCGGAACACCGCCACCTGCTCACCGGCCACCCCGAAGGCGCGTCCCTCACCAACGGGTACCTGCTTCAGCGGGCCGAGGACGTGCACGGCGCCTGGCACAGGACCAGCCCCGGCGTTCATCGGACCGGCACCTGGGGGAGGACGGTGAGGGGAAGCGAGGTGCGGAACTGGCCCGGGGTGAGGGGGCGGTCCCGCTCGGCCCAGGGGTCCACGTAGGCGTCGACGGACTGCTGCATGGCGGCGTCCAGTTCCGGGCCGATTCCTTCTGAATCCTCCACGATCACCGAGCGGAGGTGCTCGATCCCGACCCGCGGCACAAAGGCGTAGGTCCGTTCCAGCCAGTTGGCCCGCTCGCGGTAGTACTGCATGAAGCGGCCCGTCAGCAGCTTGACCCTCTCGGGATCGTCCACGGTGGCGAGCAGGTCACCCTTGCGGATGTGTGCTCCGGCGGCGCCGCCCACATAGATCTCCCAGCGCCCGCCCTCCACGGCTACCACGCCCACGTCCTTCACCAGCGATTCGGCACAGTTCCTTGGGCAGCCGGACACGGCCAGCTTCAGCTTCGCCGGCGACTCGATGCCCTGGAACCGCGACTCGATCTCGACGCCCAGCTTCGTGGAGTCACCGGTTCCGAAGCGGCAGAACTCCTGCCCCACGCAGGTTTTCACCGTGCGGAAGCTCTTGCCGTAGGCGTAGCCGGACGGCATGTCGAGATCGGCCCAGACCTTGGGCAGGTCCTCCTTGGGGACGCCCAGCAGGTCGATCCGCTGCCCGCCCGTCAGCTTCACCATCGGAACCTTGTATTTGTCCGCGACGTCGGCGATCCGGCGGAGCTGCTCCGGCGATGTGACTCCGCCTTTCATTTGCGGCACCACGGAGAACGTGCCGTCGCGCTGGATATTGGCGTGGACGCGGTCATTCACGAACCGTGCGTCCCGCTCATCGATGTACTCGCCGGCCCACATCATCTTCAGCAGCGACGCCAGGCCCATCTTGGACTTGGCGTCCTCGGCGCCTCCTGGAGCAAGGGCCGCGAAGACCGCCGACACGGACCGCAGCCCCTGTTCGCGGATGGCCTTCATCAGGTCCGCTTTCTCCAGCGGAACGCCCGGCACGTAGTACGTGGCGGCCGGATCCTCCCCGACCGCGCCGTCCGCGGCCCACTCCACCACCTGCCGGACCAGCAGCTTGCAGGAGCCGCAGCCCTTGCCCGCCCGGGTCGCGTCCATGACTCCGGCCAGCGTGCTGCAGCCGCCCTTCACCGTATCCACCAGCGCCTGCTTGCTGACCCCGTTGCAGTTGCAGACCTGCGCGTCGCCGGCGAGTTCAGCGACGCCCGCCTCCTCAGCCGGCCCGCCGACGTCGAACAGCAATGAGACGCGCTCCTCCGGAAGCGGGAGGCCGCGATCGAACGCCTGCGTTAGAAATGCCACCTTGCGGCTGTCCCCGAGCAGTGTGGCGCCCACGATCTTGCCGTCCCGGATCACGATCGACTTGAAGACGCCGCGGCTGGGTTCGGAAAACACCACGTGTTCGTCCGTCTCCCGTTCCGGAGCCTGCAGCCCCATGGACGCGACATCGACGCCGGCCACCTTGAGCTTCGTGGCGGTCCGGGTCCCCAGGTACGCCGCTTTGGGATTGGCCCCCGTCACGTGGTCCGCCAGCACGGCGGCCTGCTCCCACAGCGGTGCCACCAGGCCGTACACCTCGCCGCGGTGCTGGACGCATTCCCCCACCGCATAGATGTCTTCCTCGTCCGGGACGCGCATGTGGTCGTCAACAACAATGGCGCGCTCCACGGACAGGCCGCTGGTGACCGCCACTTCCACGTTGGGGCGGATGCCGGCCGCCACCACCACCATGTCGCAGGCGATGTCCGGCCTGTCCCGCAGCCGGACGCTGCGAACCTTGTCCCCGCCCAGGATTGCCGTGGTGCGGCTGCCCGTGTGGACCCTGATGCCGAGGGCCTCCACGCTGCGGCGCAGGACCGCACCGCCGTCGGGTCCCATCTGCGCGTTCATGAGGTGGCCGCCGGAGTGCACCACGTCGACGTCGATGCCGTGGCTTTGCAGCCCGCGCGCGGCTTCCAGCCCCAGCAGTCCGCCGCCGATCACCACCGCGCGGCGGTGGTGGTCCTGCTGCGCGTAGGCGACCATGTTGCGCGTGTCGTCGATGGTGCGGAAGGCGAATATCCCGGGCAGCAGGCGGCCGCCGGGCGTGTACATGCCGTCCATCGGCGGCAGGTGGGAGCGGCTGCCGGTGGCGATCACCAGGACGTCGTACGGGGTGGCCCTGCCGTCGTCGGAAAATACCAGCCTGGCGAACCGGTCGATCCGCTCCACCCGGACGCCAGCGTGCAGCGTGATGTCATTTTCCTGGTACCAGGCCAGGGAGTTGAGAAAGATGTTGCCGGTCTCCTCCTCGCCGGACAGAACGTGGCTGAGCATGATCCGGTTGTAGTTGCCGTACGGTTCGTCGCCGAACATGGTGATCCTGTACTGCACACCGCCGCCGCGGCCCAGGATTTCCTCCACGGCCCGCGCCCCGGCCATGCCGTTGCCGATCACCACGAGCCGACGGCGGGAGTCAACGGTTTTCGTCCGGGCGGCCCGGCTCGCCAGCGTGGTCATCAGTGCTCCACCATGCCGAGGTCCACCACCACGGAACCGCTGACGCCGGTATCCGCCAGCAGCCTGAGCTCGATCAGCGAGCCGCCCTCGATGTCCTCCACTACCCGCAGCGGAACGTGGACGTCGCTCCTGGCCCCGATGGGGAAGTAGCGCATGGGGATGCCGTCCCGCATCAGGACCACAGTGATCAGTTCCCCGGAGGAGTTGCCTCCCCGGAAGTAGAGCGTCTGGTTGATCACGCCGTCCGGTACGTAGCGGGAAAGCTGGCTGTGGATGGGAACGGGTTTTTCCAGCCCGGCTCCGTTGAACGGGAAGATGCCTTGGAGGAAGAGATTCTTCAGAACCATGGTCAGACCCTTTCGGCAAGTGGTGCACTTATCCCCGCATAGGGCCATCCTGCGCCCGCCGTGTTACAGCCCCCTGCGGGCTGTGTAATTTCCGCTTAACACCTTTCTCACCACTCGCGGTTCTCACCTCACGGCCTAACGTACGGGCAGTTGCGATCCGTCCCCCGCCACCGGTTGCGGAGCCGCCTTGTCGGGGCTGCGTGCTGCCGGATGCTAAGCTGGTGGAACTTGATGTGCAGTGATGCCCACTTTGGTCTTGATCGACCGGTTCCGGTTCATCAACCGGTTCCCCGAAGGATTTATCCGGCAGGGAGTGGGTTTTTTCATGTGAGAGGCACATCCTGCGTCGATGAACGCGTTCTATTTGGTCCCGACTGCCGCAATGCATCACTGGCAGCAGCCCGGTTGATCACCTGACTTTTCTTCGGCGAACCCCCTGTGCCAACCGGCGTCGGGGGCCGATATCCGCATGGATACCGCCTGAAAGACCTTTGAAACACATGACTACTTTCGCTGCCCTCGGCACGCCCAAAGCACTTGCCGACACTCTGACAGCACAGGGGATCGAGACCCCGTTCCCCATCCAGGTCAAGACCCTGCCGGACACCCTGGCCGGACGCGACGTCCTGGGCCGCGGCCGCACCGGCTCCGGCAAGACCATCGCCTTCGCCATCCCGCTGGTGGCCCGCCTCGCCGAGCGCGAAGCCAAGCACTTCCGCAAGCCCGGCCGCCCGATGGGCCTGGTCCTTGCACCCACCCGTGAGCTGGCCACCCAGATCAACGCCACGATCGAGCCGCTGGCCAAGGCTGCCGGCCTGAACACCACCGTGATCTACGGCGGCATTTCCCAGGCGCGCCAGGAGAAGGCCCTGCGCGCGGGCGTCGACATTGTCATCGCCTGCCCGGGACGTCTGGAGGACCTGATCCGCCAGCGCATCCTGACCCTCGAGGCTGTGGAGATCACCGTCCTGGACGAGGCCGACCACATGGCCGACCTCGGCTTCCTGCCGGTCGTGAAGAAGCTCATGGACATGACCCCCAGCCAGGGCCAGCGCCTGCTCTTCTCCGCCACCTTGGACAACGGCGTGGACAAGATCGTCCAGCGCTACCTGTCCAACCCGCTCACCCACTCGGTGGACGATCCGCAGGCCGCGGTCACCACCATGGAGCACCACGTGCTGGTGGTCAACGACCAGACGGTCAAGAAGCAGCTGATCGTCGAGCTCGCCTCGGGTGCCGGCCGCCGCGTGCTCTTCATGCGCACCAAGCACCACGCCCGCAAGCTGGCCAAGACCCTGACCGACGCCGGGATCCCCGCCGTCGACCTGCACGGCAACCTGTCGCAGAACGCCCGCGACCGCAACCTGGCCGAGTTCTCCTCCGGTGAGGTCCGCGTCCTGGTGGCCACCGACGTCGCCGCCCGCGGCGTCCACGTGGACGACGTCGAGCTTGTCATCCACGTTGACCCGCCCACCGAGCACAAGGCGTACCTGCACCGCTCTGGCCGTACGGCCCGCGCCGGTTCCGACGGAACTGTGGTCACGCTGACCCTGCCCGAGCAGCAGTCTGACGTCAAGAAGCTGATGAAGGCCGCCGGCGTCGAGGTTAACTTCGAGCGCGTCACCGCCAACTCACCCCTGGTTGCTGAACTGGTGGGCGAAATGGCCGACAAGATTGACCCCCGCACCCGCGCGGCACTGCTCGCTGCCAAGGCGCAGCAGGGCGGTGGCTCCTCCACGGGGGCCAACGCCGAGCGCAAGCGGGCCCGCCGCCAGGCCGCACCCACGGCCGGTGGCCGCGGCGGACGTGGCGGACGCGGTCGCGTTTCCGCAGAGCCGGCCCGATCCGATGCTCCCCGTGCCGAGCGCCGCGCAGCAGCTTTCGAAGGCCGCACCGAAGCCCGCGCGGCGTTCGACCGTGTAGCGGAGCAGAACGAGGACCGCGCTATTGCAGCTGCTGCTGCACGCCGCAACGCCCGCGGCCGCGGCACTGCCTCGACGCACCGCAACGACGTCCCCGCAGCAGGTGGCCGTTCCTCGGCCGGCCGCGGTTCGGACGGACGTTCTGAATCCCGCATCACCCGCAGCGATGCTCCCCGCGGCGGCACGGGCCGCCCGCCCGCATCCGGCGGCCAGCGCGGCGGACGTCCGGCCACGGGCCAGCGCGCCGCGGCAGCCGGTGCACGCACTGGTGCTACGGGCGGTGAGCGCGCTGCAACCGGCGGCAAGTCGGGCGGAAGCGCCCCGGTCTGGTCCTCCAACACCGGTGGCACCTCGGGCGGCTCCTACGCCGGCGGCGGAAATGGCCGTTCCGGCGGCGGCCGGCCGGCCCGCAGCGGCCCCCGCCGCGCCTCGGCTCCGGCGTCGAACGAGCGCCGCGGCCGCTAGGGTTACTGTTTTGCGCTAGCCAAAAAGCCGGACGCTACGGGAATTCCGCAGCGTCCGGCTTTTTCCGCAGCGACAGTCACTTTGCGCAGCGACAGTGGCAGCGGCCTCACCAGCCGCGGGCGCGCCACTCCGCCAGGTGCGGACGCTCCGCGCCAAGGGTGGTGGGCTTGCCATGGCCGGGGTGCACCACGGTGTCGTCCGGGTAGACATCGAACAGCCGTTCGCTGACGTCCGCGATGAGCTGGTTGAACCTTGCGGGATCCTTCTGGGTGTTGCCCACGCCGCCCGGAAATAGCGAATCCCCCGAAAAGATGTGGGCCGGGCCCTCCGGATCCTGGTAGACGAGTGCCACCGAACCGGGGGTGTGTCCGCGCAGATGCACGGCCGTCACGTCGAAGCCGTCGAAGGTGCCGACGTCGCCGTTGTCCAGCAGCACGTCCACTGCCACCGGCAACGCCGCGGCATCATCCGTGCCCGCCGCCGTCTTTGCCCCGGTGGCTTCCACAAGCTCCTGAAGTGCGCGGACGTGGTCCCAATGCTGGTGCGTGGTGGCGATCAAGGCCAGCTTGGGCGCGGCCGCGGTGTCGGCGGCAGCGTCCGCGAGCAGGCCCTGGATTGCTGGCAGGTCATCCGCGGCATCGATCAGCAGCTGTGCGCCTGACTCCTTCGCGGTCAGCAGGTACACGTTGTTGTCCATCTCGCTGACGGAAATACGGCGGATGGTGATGTCCCGGAGTGAATGAATGAGCGTGTCCATGCGCCTCAGTCTACGAAGGTTGAGCGCTGACGCTCCTGCAGAAGCCGCCGCGCCGTCCGCGGATTCCAGAATCGGAATGCGGAGGGCGCGGCGTTTCTGTATTCAGTGCGCGGTTCAGTGAGCAGCACACGCGCCGGGAGTTGCTTACTCGCGGCCCAGAGACACCCACTGCGGATCAGCGGACCGGGAACCGACGACGGCGTCCGCGGCGGCGTCGAGCGCTTCCAGTTGCGCCGGGGTCAGCTCCACAGCCAGTGCGCCCAGGTTTTCGTCGATGCGGTGCGCTTTGCGCGTGCCGGGAATCGGGACCACGGGCAGGCCAAGCCGCCGGCCGGTGGCCAGCAGCCAAGCCAGCGCCACCTGCGCCGGCGTAGCGTCCAGCACGGTGGCCACGAGCTGCACGGCCGCCACCACCGCCCGGTTGGCATCCGCTGCATCCTCGGCGAACCGCGGGATCTTGCGCCGGAAGTCGTCGTCGCCGAGCTGCGCCGCGTCGACGGTTCCGGTGAGGAATCCCCGGCCCAGGGGAGAGTACGGCACGAAGCCCACGCCCAGCTCCGCCGCGGCCGGAACCACGTTGCGTTCCACATCCCGGCTCCAGATGGACCACTCGCTCTGTACCGCCGCAATGGGGTGGACACTGCTGGCCTCGCGGAGTTCACTGGCGGTCACTTCGGACAGTCCGAGATGCCGGACCTTGCCCTCGCGGACCAGTTCGGCCATGGCCCCCACGGTTTCTGAGATCGGAACCCGGACGTCCCGGCGGTGCATGTAGTACAGGTCGATGACGTCCGTCCCCAGCCGCTGCAGGCTGCGGTCGACGGCTGCCTTCACGTACGGCGCGTCCCCGCGGACTTCTCCGTGACCGGCATGCGGGTTGCCGACGATGGCGAATTTCGTAGCCAGCTGGACGTCGTCGCGCCGGCCCTTGAGCAGGCGGCCGATCAGCTCCTCATTGCTGCCACCGCCGTATATGTCAGCGGTGTCGATGAAGCTCATCCCGGCGTCCACCGCGTGATGGAGGGTCCGGAGGGCCTGGCCAGGGTCCACCCCGCCGTACACGGGGGTGAGGGCCATGCCGCCGAAGCCGAGGGGGCTGACGTGGAGGCCGTCGCCCAGATGCACTGATGCTGCCTGAACCGATGTTGCCGCGTTGTCCGTCATCTTAATCTCCGTCTCGTCGTCAGCAGTATCTTGGTCAACAGTCTGTTGGTAAACAGCTTTCCCAGCCAAGAACCCTGGCGGCGATCCGCATATTCCGCCCCGCATATTCCGCCCGCATATTCCGCCCGGCTACCCAGCTACCCGGGCGGTGTCTGCCGCGCCCCGCCCGCAGTCCCGGCGGGGAGCAGCTTCAGGCCCGCCGCGCAGCCCACGATCCCGGCAATGAACAGCAGCTTGAGCACGCTGAAGGGCTCGACACCGGTTGCCATGGCCCAGCCGACCGTCAGCGCCGCGCCGATCCCCACCCAAACGGCGTAGGCCGTGCCGAGCGGGATGCGCTTCACCGCCAGGCCGAGGCCCCACATGCTCAGCACCGCGGCCACGACAAACACCAGGGACGGCACCTGGCGGGTCAGGCCGTCGGACAGTCCCAAGGCGGTGGCCCATACTGCCTCAAGGACTGCGGAGGCCAGCAGCATGAACCAGGCCGCGCGGTGCTTTTTCGAGGACATCTGGTTCGCAGTCATCACGCCACCACCTTCAGGCCGACCACGCAGGCGGCGATCCCGCCGAGCAGCAGCAGCCGCACCGCCGTCGGCCGTTCCACCTTGGTGACTATCGCGTAGCCGGAGGTCAGAACGACGCCGACGCCGACCCACACGGCGTAGGCCGTGCCGGTGGGGATGGACTGCATCGCAAGGGCCAGGCCGCCCGTGCTGGCCACGACGGAGGCCAGGAAGAGCGCGGCGGGTGCGATCCGCCGCCGGCCGGTGGACTGGGAGGCACGGTGCAGCGCGGCCGCCCACACCGCCTCGAGGGCACCGGAGAGAAGGAGAATGAACCACGACATGACTGCTCCTTGTGGCCAGTCTTGTCGCGTGCCGGGTACTGAACCCTCGTCCGGAGGTCCGGGAAAAGGACCTTGGTTTTCACCCTAGCAACGCCCGACGGCGGGTGCCACCGTTGGTGGTTAACCTCACCGCGGCACGTGTCCCGCCACGGCAGCAGCTTCTAGAGTGTGCCTCCGGCGGCCACCGGTGCAGCTGCGTCATGCCCGCTGTCGCCGATGCTTTCCCGGGCGACGAAGTTCTCGATGTCGAAGAGGTTCTCCGCCCGCTCGGCGATATTGAGGAGAGTGCTCATCGAGGCGACTTCCTCGACCTGTTCCTTGAGGAACCAGAGCATGAACTGCTCGCCCAGTGCGTCATCCTCCGCACGGGCAGCCCTGAACAGGCTTTCGATGCTCCTGGTGACTTCCTTTTCCTGCTGCAGCGCCAGGGCCAGCGGCTCGGTCACGGAGGCGAAGTCGTTCCGGACGTTGGGCACACCGGGAATGGAGACGGGAAGGTTCCGGTCCAGCATGTACTGCACCATCATCATGGCGTGGTTGCGTTCCTCCACGGACTGCCGGTAGAAGTATTTGGCCAGCTGGGGGAGGTCCTGGTTGGCGAACCAGACGGCCACCGCAATGTACTGCTGCGAGGCTGAGAACTCGTTGCCGACCTGGAGCGAGAGGAGATCATTGAACTTTGATTTCGTCATGGCTCCGAGTCTAGGTCCGCCGGTCCCGCCTAACCAGTGTGGCAATGCTGGGCTAAGGAAGCGCAGCCTTCCCTGTTCAGGGTCCGGCCGGGACCGTGTCGATGGACACCACAGCCAGGAACCCGCGGCCCAAAATTTCCGGTGACCGGGAGCGGGAACCGACCACGGCGTCGTAGCGGCCGAGCGGTTCAGGAGCGCCCGGGCCGGCTTTCCCACCGGTGCCCGCTTCGTCAGCGGAGGCCTCCGGGTCGTCAGCGGTTGCCTCAAGGTCGGCGCCGGGGGTCGCCGTCGCGTCGCCCTGGAGCAGGATGCCCAGCTGCCCCTCGAACAGCGGGTGGGCCCGCTTCTTGGAAAGCTCGACGATCGAGGCGAACCCTTTGTACGCGCCGTCGCGGGTGATGACATTGAGGGCGCGGATGTCGCCTGTGGGCAGGGCGGCGGAGCAGTCCGCATCCCCGGAACAGCGGAACGCCCGGTACTTCTCCAGAGGGTGTTCGCCACCGTCGACGCTCAGGAGCAGGAGCTCGCCCTCGATCACCGTCAGTACCCGTTCCATGCCGGGGAAGGGAGAAAAATCGCCGGACTTCGTGATGTCCGCGATGCTGACCCGCCAGTCCCAGGCGCCGTCCTGCGCCGAGGCGGCCAGGGGATGGCTCACCAGCTCCCTGGTCACGCCGCCTCCATTGCGCCACGGCTGCGGTCTGAGGTCTGCGAAGCGAATGATCTCCATCCGCCCAGCCTAGCTGTATTCACCTGAGAGGTCGGCGACGCGGAGCGCCGCCGCAAGCACCTGCCGCAAGCCCCCGCCCCAATCAGCTGCTGGGCGCGGGAGGCTTGGTTACCCGGCCTCGTTGCCCCCGCCATTCCGCCCGCGTAAAGTCAGCGCAGGATGACTTCGTTCGTCGGAGACACATCAACCCTAGGAGCCGTGAATGTTCGTCAAAGTGTGCGGGCTGAGTACGCCTGAATCGATCCGCGAGGCGGTGGATGCCGGAGCCGACGCCGTGGGCTTCATACTGACGGCCAGCCCCCGGGTGGTCTCCCCGGCGCAGGTCACCCAGTTGCTCAGGAGCGTTCCCGACGGCGTCGCCGCCGTCGGCGTTTTCCGCCACGAGCCGGCCGCGGACGCTGTGGCGATAGCCCGCGCGGCGGGCCTGGAGTGGATTCAGCTGCACGGCGCCCGCACCCCGGACGACGTCAAAACCGCGCACGACGCCGGCATGAAAGTCATCCGGGCCGTCACCAAGGGCGCCGCACCGGACGACTTCGCGAACTGGGGCGAAGAGTTGCTGCTCGTTGACGCCGCCGTCCCCGGGTCGGGGGAGAGCTGGGACTACGGCTCCATGCGCGCCAAGGGCCTCGAAGGACGCAACTGGATCCTCGCCGGAGGGCTGGACGCCGGAAACGTTGCAGAGGCGGCGCTTGCTGCCGGCGCCTGGGGTGTCGACGTCTCCTCCGGAGTGGAGCAGTCCCGGGGCGTCAAGGATCTGGCGAAGATCCGTGCCTTCGTGGCGGCCGCGAAAGCCTGATTCAGGGTTAATTCAGGGCATGCCCCGAGGCGCCCGCCGGCCTCCAGACCGCAGAATGGACAGATGAAGACACTCCTCAACATCATTTGGCTCGTTTTCGGCGGCCTCTGGCTGGCTATCGGTTATTTCGTCGCCGGCGTGGTCTGCTGCCTGCTGATCGTCACCATCCCCTGGGGCATTGCCTCGTTCCGGATCGCCTCCTACACGCTCTGGCCGTTCGGCCGGATGGTGGTGGACAAGCCGGGCGGAAACGGAGTGTTCGCACTGTTGGGAAATGTGATCTGGCTCCTCGTGGCCGGCATTTGGATCGCCGTCGGGCACGTGGTCACCGCCATCGCCATGGCCGTGACCATCGTCGGCATCCCGCTGGCCATCGCCAACCTGAAGCTCATTCCGGTCTCGCTCATGCCGTTGGGCAAGCAGATCGTTCCTACCAGTGCGCCCTTCGTGACCAGCTACCGCTGATGTTCATTGCCCAGCCGCCTCCAGCTCGCCCGTGAGGTTCCGCCGGGCAGCGTCCAGCCACAGTTTCCGGCCACGTTCCGTATTGAACAGTGGATCGAGTTCCAGCAGGTGGCGGACGACGGCGGCCCTTCCGGCCGCGAAATCGGCGTCCCCGATGTGCGTGTAATCCTTCCGGACGGCGGCCACATACCGTGAGTACGGCTCAGGTTCGCCGCCGAGTACGGACAGGTCAGCATCGAGAGGAGGGCGCCGTCGTCGTCCCCCGGTGCCGGCCGGTGGTCGGAGGTCAGCCTGACCAGGCGGGCCACCTCGTCGATTTCGTGCGCGGGAAGGCCGGCCTCGGAAAGCCGGGCTTCGGCGAGCCGTGCCGACTCTTCCTCATCCTCGCCGGCGAGGCCGCGGTAGACGGCGTCGTGGAACCAGGCCGCGAGCAGCACAGTGCGCGGCGGCTCGGCGGGTTCCGTGAGCAGATCCAGTGCCTCGAGAACCGCCAGCAGATGGGTGCAGCCGTGGTACTCGCGGTGGCTTTCGCTCCAGCGGTCCAATAGGTCCAGGAAGAGGGCGTCGTGGCCGGGCATCACCGTGTTCCACCGGTTCAGCAGCGGCAGTTTCAGCGACTTGGTGCGCTCGCGGGCCGGAATCCGCAGTCCGCTCGCAATGAGTTTGCGGACCAGGATCCGGGCTTCCACGGGAATGGCACCCGCGGCCACCAGCGAGTCGTAGCGGCGTTCCGGGACATCGTAGTGGTCGCCGTCGAAGGCCCGGTCCGGTATCCCCGCCGCCGCAGCGAAGGCGTGCAGCTCCGCCAGGGACGTGTCAGAGATCAGGTGGGAAAAGTGCGTTTCGTGTGCAGGCCAAAGAGGCGGATCAAGGTAGATGGCCATGGAGCAAAGTCTAGTCTTCGGTGCGCACACCCACGTTTAGCAGCACGTCACTCTTCCAGCTTGGAATTGACGAGCCCGGCGACGTACTCCGATGTCTGCCCCCCGGGCCAGAATGCGGGCACGCGCAGCAGGAAGCACGGGACTTCGGACAAGGCCCGGCGGGCCACGGCGGCTTTTTGTCCGAAGTGGTCCTCGAGCGGGACGAGCCCAGTGGCGCCCAGCGCTTCGATCAGCCGCCGCGACGCCGCGGGCAGCCCGGTGTGGAAGTTGCCCACAACCCGCGACGTCATCCACTCTGCGCTTCGCGGTTCCAGCCGCGCATCGCGGCCGTCAAAGCGCTCAAGGAAGATGGCCAGCCGGGTCAGTGCGGCCGACGAAATCCGGCCTGGGCCGAATATCTGCTCCGGGGCTACCGTCCGGGGCGACCAGCTGCGGGCAAAAGCCCTGCCCGCGGGGTACCGCTCCAGCATCGGCTGCGCTGATGCCGCCAGCTTTGCTGCGGATCTGGCCAGCCATTCCGGTGCGGGCGGCTGGGGAAGCAGATTCAGCCCGCCGGCGTGCCTGGTTCCTTCCGGCGGGCCGTGCGGCATCGGCTTCGCGTATCCCAGGAGCATTCCGTCAGCATCCAGGAAGGACCAGTCATCGGCCATGAAGCGCACGCCGGGCTGTGCAGCGAGTCTGGTGACAGTGCCGGGCTCCAACGCGCCCGAAGCCGGCAGCAGGACTCCCGAACCGCGGTACTCCACCGCTGCAGCGTGGATCATCGCCACATTGGCCCTGATGCACAGACTGTCCAGCAGGGGTATGAGCGCAGACAGCAGCTCGCCGCGTCCCTGGATCACGTAACCGTGCCGGTTTGCCACGATCTGGACCTCGTGCTGGACCTCGTGCGCGGGCAGATAGAGCGAATCTTCCGTGAACCGGTGCCCGTCCGCATGGGACTGCTCCGGAACGGGGGTTACGGTCCCGCTGAAGCGGAGTTTCAGCGGAGACCGCGACCCACCACGGAACGGCGCCAGCACGTTGTGTAACTCGGACCCGCCCGGCGTGCCGGAGTCCACTTCAATGCCCACGAGACCGTGGACGTCAAAACTCGCTCCGGTCGACGCGTCTGAGTCCTTCATTACGTCCTTTTTCGGCTCGCCGGCCGGGGCGTCTCGACGCCCCGGCACTGCTAACGGAGGTCACGGCAGCTATCAGCTGACTTCCCGCCAACTGCCGTCCGCGGCGTCCTGCCCGGGTTCCGCGCCAAGCGGCTCACCGGGAAACCTGCGGCCCTGGACGTATCCGAAGGTGGTGACGGCGAGCACCGCAACAACCGTCGCAGCACGGCGCAGTCCGTCTTTGTCCTTGCCGACGAGCCAGTCCTTGACTCCCAGGAACACGGCGCGGGGAAGCACCCTTCGGACGTAGCGGCGTTCCGGCCCGAGAGCCCTCTTGTGTCCCACGACCTTGCTCACCTGGGCCTTGGAAATCCCTTCGGACCAGGCGCGGCTCAACATGTATTTCAAGGACCCGCGGGCGGCCGGGACGAAATGCCGCACCACGGCATCGGGCTCGTAGACGATCCGGGAGCCGGGGGAGCCGATGACGGCCCGGATGCAGATTTCGGTCTCTTCGCATCCGAGGGGCAACGTATCCTGGCGGCCGAGGGCCGTGTTGAATCCGCCCACGCCGGTCAGCACCTCTGAGCGGAACGACATGTTCGCCCCGATGACGTTGCGCACCTCCGCGGCGACTTTGGGCAGCCCCCTGTGGCTGCACCCGACAATCCAGTCAAGCTCCGGGGCAAAGTAGCCTGGACGCCCGGCCTCCCAGTCGGGATCAACCCGGCCGCCCACGGCCAACACATCAGGATCGTCATACATGGCGGTCATGCGCTCGAGCCAGTCGGGTGCGGCCTGGGCGTCGTCGTCGAGGAAGGCGACGATGCCGGTGGTCGCCGCGCTGACACCCGTGTTCCGGGCCCCGGACAGGCCCTTTGCCCTGGTGTTTTCGACGATCACCACATCAGACACCGTAAAGATGAGCCGCTTGTAGAGGTCGCTGTTGTAGTCGACGACGACGATCGTCTGCCGAGGGGGGACCGTTTGGGTGCGAACGGATTCCACCGCCGCCATCAGCATGTCCCACCGGTCCTCGGTGTAGGAGCAGATCACGACTGAAACGTCAGGGACGTCGAAATACCGGGACATCTCAGTCACCTGCCGTGGCGCCGAGGACCGTACGGGGGTCCGTGGGGACATGTGGGAAGGCGATACTCGGATACTTGTACTTCACCCGTCTGAGCGCCTCGGGCCGGGCCCCGGCCGTCGGTGCTTCCCACCCGACATACTCCCGGGCCAGGGTTCGCAGCACCCGCCAGCCGTCACGGAACGTGTTGAGATTCGAGTTGCCGGAGATCCTCGAAAGCTCACGGCTGGGAACCTCGGCAATGCGGAGCCCTGCACGCGAAGCCCGTACGATCAGCTCCGTCTCGATTTCAAAACCGTCAGACTCCAGCTCAAGGACCTGGAGGCATTCGCGGCGCATGGCGATGTAGCCGTAGCACAGGTCCGAATAATCGCTGCGGAGCACCATGTTGGCCAGGCCGGTCAGCGCCCGATTGCCGGCGCTGCGCAGCAACGTAATATCATCCGAGCCGCCGCCCGTGACGTAGCGCGACCCCTTGACGAAGTCGAAATCATGCTGCAGCGGCGACACGAACCAGCCAATCTCGTGCGGGTCCATGCTTCCGTCGGCATCCAGCATGACGATAATGTCGCCTGTGGCCGCGGCCAGTCCTGCGCGGACGGCGACCCCCTTGCCCTTGTTGGGCTCGGCGACCACCACCACGTCGAGGCGAAGGGCCCGAGCGACGTCGACGGTGCTGTCCAGTGAGCGTCCGTCGACGATCACCACCTCGTCCACATACGAGGGCATTCTGCGAAGCACCCAGGGAAGGTTTAGTGCCTCATTCAGCGTGGGAATCACAACACTGACAGAAGGCATGCTTGCGGGGAGCGCAGTTGTAGAGCTCTGTGTTGAAAGGAGTATCGGGACGGTCACTAGCCTCACCACTCAATGGAGTCGTTTGCTTTTGCCTCAGTAGCAGGATTTCCTGGCTGCTAAGCCCAGGACGTAGACCCGGCACTCGCTGCTACTGGAGGCAACTTGCTTGCACTCCCCCTCGTCTAAGTTTCATTTGCTGACTTGTGAAAAGCTTGGAATTAGTTGAAGACATCCTGCGTTTTCGCCGTTTTGTGCACCCCTTTTAGGGCTATTGAGTGTACGGGGCTCCAATGCGAGACTTTCCCCATGTGGATGGCCCGCCGGCGGGGTGTTTCACCGGGCAGTTCATACCGTCCCGGGCTATTCCGGCTGCTTGTTTCCTCGAGCGTCCTGGTGCTGACCGGCTGCAGTGTCGCGGCCATAGAGCGGCCGAAGACGTCCTCGCCGTCGCCGTCCCAAAAGGCCTCCGGCGATCTCCCCGGCTGGAAGCAGGTGTTTTGGGAGGATTTCGACCGGGGGGATGTTCCGATTGGAGAATTCCCGGGGGACGCCTACCGCCCGAAGTGGAGTGCGGGGTACAAGGACGGCACACCGGATACGGCCGGCCAGAAGGGAAAAGATTCGGGGTATTACCCGGGCAAGGTCCTCAGCGTGAAGGACGGTGTGCTGGACTGGTACCTCCACAGTGAAGACGGCGTATCCATGGGGGCGGCACCCAGGCCCAGGTTCCCCAACAAGGCGGAGAACCCGCGGCGGGACAACAGCATGCTGTACGGGAGGTACTCGGTCCGTTTCAAGGCCGATTCCCTCAAGGGCTACAAGCTGGCGTGGCTTCTGTGGCCGAACAGCGACGAATGGCCCAGGGACGGGGAGATCGACTTCCCGGAAGGGGATCTCTCCAATTCACTCCATGGCGCCGTGCACTTCAGGAGTGACGATCCTGCCGACTTCAAAATGTTCGACTCGGACGAGACGTTTACGACGTGGCATGTTGGCACCATGGAGTGGAGCCCCGGGAAGGTGGAGTTTTTCCTTGACGGGCGCTCCATCGGAGTCGCAACCAAGAACATCCCCAAGACCCCCATGCACCTGATCCTGCAGACGGAGTCCTGCCTGCCCAAATGCCCGGATCCCAGCACGGAAGGCCATGTCAAGCTGGACTGGATTGGTGTGTGGACCCGGGCAGAGTAGCTGTTTCTACCTCCTCTTGCTACGCAGATACGGACTTTTAGAGGAAAAATTCCCGCAAAATCGGACTATGCTCGTGGTTATGGCCATGATCCGCGTTTCCGAGGCCGCCCGCTTCCTGGGGGTCAGTGACGACACCATCCGCCGCTGGACTGAGTCCGGCAGCCTGACGCCGCACCGGGATGCGTCCGGGCGGCTGGCCGTGGATGGGCTGGAACTGGCCCAGCTGGCCGGCAAGCAGGCGCATCTTCCGGATGACCCGTCCAGAACAGGCAGTTCGGCTCGCAACCGCTTTGTAGGACTGGTCACCGGCATCACTGCTGACAAGGTCATGGCCCAGGTGGAACTGCAGTGCGGGCCCTTTCGCGTGGTGTCCCTCATGAGCAGCGAAGCTGTCCGCGAACTGGGACTCGAACTGGGATCGGTGGCCACCGCCGTGGTCAAAGCCACTACCGTGATTGTGGAAACGCCCCGGGGGAAGAACGCCTTATGAGGTTCCACAGCGCCCGCGTCGCCGCCCTGCTGGCCGCCTCCACCCTGCTGGTGACGGCTGCGTCCGGCTGTGCCCCGGGCCCGTCAGGGCACTCGGCGGCCAGTGGGACCCCCCAGCGTTCCGGTACCCTGACCGTGTTCGCGGCCGCTTCCCTCAAGGAAACCTTCACCCGGCTCGCCGCTGAATTTGAAAACCGCCATCCCGGCACAAAGGTCAGCCTGAGCTTCGCCGGGTCCTCGGACCTGGCCACGCAGATCTCCCAGGGCGCCCCGGCGGACGTGTTCGCCTCGGCTGACACCCGGAACATGGCACGCCTTTCGGACACCTCGCTCATTCACGGCCAGGCGACGAACTTTGCCACCAACATCCTCGAGATCGCCGTTCCGGCAGGCAATCCGGCGGCGATCTCGTCCTTTGCGGACCTCGCCAGGCGCGGCGTGAGGGTGGTGGTCTGTGCCAGCCAGGTGCCGTGCGGCGCGGCGGCTGAAAATGCCGAAAGGGAAACGGGCACGGCGCTCGCGCCTGTGAGCGAGGAATCATCGGTTGCCGATGTCCTCGGCAAGGTCACATCGGGCGAGGCGGACGCTGGCCTGGTCTACACCACGGATGTGAAGAGCGCCGGCGGCAAGGTCGAAGGCATCCCGTTCCCCGAGGCCGGCAAGGCCGTGACCACCTACCCGATTGCGGTGCTCGAAGGCAGCCGGAACACGGGGTTGGCGGCGGAGTTCATCGCCCTGGTTGCCGGCACTGAGGGGCGGAAAACACTGCAGGGCGCGGGTTTCGGTGTCCCCGCCGCCCCGGATCGAAGAGCGGGCCAATGAAGAGCGGCCCAATGAGAACCGGGCCAATGAGAACCGGTCAGCGGCAGACACACGGCGCCTACACCGGCATTCCGTCCTGGATTTACCTCATCGCTGCCGTAGGCGGACTGCTCGTACTGCTCCCGCTCGCCGCCATGGCTGGCAGGGTCAACTGGGCCCAGTTCATTCCGCTGGTGACATCCGAATCATCGCTTACCGCCCTCGGTCTGAGCCTGCGGACATCCGCCGCCAGCACGGTTCTGTGCATCGTGCTCGGCATTCCGCTGGCTTTGGTGCTGGCCAGGGGCAGCTTTCCGGGGCAGAGGCTGCTCCGGTCCTTCGTGCTGCTGCCGCTGGTTCTCCCGCCGGTCGTGGGTGGCATCGCCCTCCTTTACACGTTCGGCAGGCAGGGGCTGCTGGGCCGGAGCCTGGAGGTCCTGGGAATCCAGATCGCCTTCTCCACTGCTGCAGTGATCCTTGCCCAGACGTTCGTGGCGCTGCCGTTCCTCGTGGTGAGCCTGGAGGGCACACTACGGACGGCCGGCGGGCGCTACGAGGCCGTGGCAGCAACACTCGGGGCACGTCCCGGCACAGTTCTGCGCCGGGTGACGCTGCCCCTGGTCCTGCCGGGTCTCGCCTCCGGAGCCGTGCTGTCGTTCGCACGAAGCCTCGGTGAGTTCGGCGCCACACTCACTTTCGCGGGCAGCCTGCAGGGTGTCACCCGCACGTTGCCGCTGGAGATTTACCTCCAACGCGAAACCGACGCCGACGCCGCCGTCGCGCTTTCCCTCGTTTTAGTGGCCGTGGCGGTAACCGTGGTGGCGGTGTCCTACCACGGCCCGCGGCGGCCGCCCGCCGGACCCTTCGGGTCCGGAAATGAAGGGCGTACGACGGCGGTGCCGGGCCGGGGCGGGGGCAGGCGGTGAGCTTCCGGCTGAAAGCCGCGGTGGCGGCGCGCGGCTTTGACGTGGACCTGACAGTAGGCCCCGGGGAGACGGTGGCAATCATGGGCCCCAATGGTGCAGGAAAATCCACCCTGCTGGCCGTCATCGCCGGGCTGCTGCACCCGGACTCGGGCAGGGCTGACCTGGATGGCAGGATTCTGTTCAACCTTGGCTCCGGCCGGCCGACATGGACGGCGCCGCATCACCGCGGCACCGCCCTGCTGGCCCAGGAGCCACTCCTTTTCCCGCATCTGACGGCCCTGGAGAACGTGGCGTTCGGCCCCCGAAGCCGGGGTGAATCCCGGCATGCCGCGCGGGAGACGGCGCGTCACTGGCTCGAGGCCGTGGACGCTGGCGGCCTGGCTGGGCGGAAGCCAGCCGAACTTTCCGGCGGGCAGGCCCAGCGCGTGGCGGTAGCCCGGGCACTGGCCGCCGATCCCGGGCTGCTGCTGCTCGATGAACCCATGGCCGCCCTGGATGTCCACGCCGCCCCGCTGCTGCGCAGGCTTCTCAAGCGCGTACTCGCCGGGAGGCGGGCCATCATCATTACCCACGACGCCCTGGACGCGCTGATGCTCGCAGGCCGAGTGATCGTCCTCGAGGGCGGCAGGATCATCGAGTCCGGTCCCACGCGCGAGGTTCTGCAGCGGCCGCGGAGCAGGTTCGTGGCGGGCCTGGCCGGCCTCAACCTGATGCCCGGTACGCTGACGGAACATGGCCTCAGGACCGCCGCCGGGCAGGACATCGCCGGGCAGCAGGATTCCCTCCCCGACACAGGAACGGCTCAAGCCGCGGGGGCAGCCGTGGAAGAATGGTCTGGTTTGGATGCCGGAGCCGCTGCTCCGGGCCAGGCAGGCGTGGCGGTGTTCCCGCCGTCGGCCGTTTCGGTTTTCCTGACCGAAGCGCACGGCAGCCCCCGGAATTCCTTTCCGGTCACGATCACGGACCTGGAGCCGCACGGCGACCAGATCCGCGTCCGGGCGGGGGATCTCTCCGCGGACGTCACACCCGCTGCCTCAGCAGATCTGGGGCTCACGCCCGGAATGGCCGTGTTCTTCGTGATCAAGGCCGGGGCGGTGTCCATCTACCCGGCATGAGCGGGCATGCCTAAGGAATGACCATGGCCGACCGTCCGGCCTCTTGCGAAGGAGAGAGTTCTTGAAGACCGCCAAAGCCCTGGCCGCAGTTGCCGCTGCCGCCGCACTGCTGGCACCCCTGCCCGCCGCCGCAGCCCCCACGGGTGAAAGGCACGCCGGCGCCGAGGAGGGCAGCGGAGGCGGGACCATGAACCGGAAGGTCGCCGGAGGGAGCCCGACATCCATTTTCGCGGCTCCTGCGGCGGCCCAGATCTCGTTCGATGCCACCGGCACCGACGTTCGCTGCGCGGGAAGCCAGATCTCCGCCAGCTGGGTCATCACGGCCAAGCACTGCGACTCACCGAGCCTCAGGTCGGTCCGCCTCGGCAGCACATATCTGGAGGCTCACGGGGCTGTCCGGACAGTGGCTGCGCGCTACGCCTCACCCATGGGTGACCTTCTGCTCCTCAAGCTGTCCACACCCTATGCGGGGGCCCACGTGGGCCTTTCCTCTTCCGTGCCCGCCCCCGGTACAGCGGCCAAGGTCTATGGCTGGGGCTACCAGGCCGAGGGATCCGGCAGCATGTCATACTTCCTGAAGACTGCCGATGTCACCGTCACCGGACCCGGATCGGACACCTACGGCGGAGCATCCGTCCGCACCAAGTCACAGTCGGGGCACCCCATCGGCGGGGACTCCGGTGGTCCGCTGATGGTGGACGGCAGGCTGGCGGGTGTTCTCTCCGAATCCAGCGTTCTGCCCGGCGGGAATCCCTCGGACTACTCGCAGTACTACAGCGACCACGCGTCCATTGCCCGGAACCTCGGCTGGATCACAGGGACCATCGGCGTCACAGGTTTCTGACGCGGCTACATCCCGCCAGAGCTACATCCCCGGCAGATCCAGGGCTTCGTAGACCTGGATGTTGGCCCCGGGCATCATGAGGTGCGGGTGCCCTTCGAGCAGGGCGAGGGCGCCGTCCGCATCCTCAGCCTGGAGGATTCCGTACCCGGCAACGTTCGTGCTGGTGTCGGACGTGCCGGCGGCGCTGACCTCCTTGCCCGCGCCCAGCGGATTGCCCATGTCCACGATCCCGTCGCCTGCGCGCTGTGCCCATTCCATCCACGCCTTCATGCCCTCCTGGGCGGCCTCCGGCGTGCTTTCTGCCATCTGCGCTTGTGCCGACTGGGGGGCGTTGTAAAGAACAACAAACTTCTTCATGATGGCTCCTCGGTTCACGTATGCGATTAACGGTCGTCGCAGGTCACAGGTCGATCCTAGGGGGATTCGGGCGGCAGGGATACAGTTCAAGAGCGATGGTTTTCCCGAAGTTCACCTGCCCTGAGAGGCCGTTTCGCTGTGGGCAAACGGAGGCTCCAGGGGTGCCCTCAGCAAAGTTGAGCGTAGTAGACTCAACTTAGAAATCACATCCCGGAAGGAGCTCTCTTTGGACGTCAAATTCACCACCAAGAGCCAGGAGGCTCTTTCGGCGGCAGCAATGAATGCCTCGACGGCGGGGAATCCGCAAGTGGAACCGGCGCACCTGCTGAAGGCGCTGATGGATCAGCGCGAGGGCGTCGCCGTCGCACTTCTCCGCGCCACCGGCGCGGACCCGGACACCGTCAGCGTTCAGGCGAGCACCGCCATCAAGGCGCTGCCCGCCACTTCGGGAAGCTCGGTCCAGCAGGCCCAGTTGTCCCGGCCTGCCCTGCAGGCAATTCAAAATGCGCAGAACGAGGCCGACAAGCTGGGGGACACCTTCGTCTCCACCGAACACCTGCTGCTGGGCCTCTCGGCAGGCAGTGACGGCGTGGGAAGGCTGCTGCGGGACGCCGGCGCCTCCCACGAGGCGCTGGCGGCGGCGCTGCCGGGCGTCCGGGGCGATCGAAAAGTCGATTCGCCCGATCCCGAGAACACCTTCCAGGCCCTGGAAAAGTTCGGCACTGACCTCACTGCCGTCGCACGCTCGGGCAAGCTCGATCCGGTCATTGGCCGCGACAGCGAGATCCGCCGCATCATCCAGGTGCTCAGCCGGAGGACCAAGAACAATCCTGTGCTGATCGGTGAGCCGGGCGTCGGCAAGACGGCCGTCGTCGAGGGCCTGGCCCAGCGGATCGTCGCCGGCGACGTGCCGGAGAGCCTGCGCGGCAAGACCCTGATCGCCCTTGATCTCGCATCCATGGTGGCCGGCGCGAAGTACCGCGGCGAGTTTGAGGAGCGCCTCAAGGCTGTCCTTGAGGAGATCAAGAACTCCGAAGGCCGGATCGTCACGTTCATTGATGAGTTGCACACGGTGGTGGGTGCAGGGGCCACCGGGGAAAGCGCCATGGACGCCGGCAACATGCTCAAGCCCATGCTGGCCCGGGGGGAGCTGCGGCTGATCGGTGCCACCACCCTGGACGAATACCGCGAGAACATCGAAAAGGACCCGGCCCTCGAGCGGCGCTTCCAGCAGGTATACGTGGGAGAGCCCAGCGTGGACGACACCATCGGCATCCTCCGCGGCCTCAAGGAGCGGTACGAGGCCCACCACAAGGTGGCTATCGCGGACTCCGCGCTGGTGGCGGCCGCGACGCTGTCCAACCGCTACATCTCCGGCCGGCAGCTGCCGGACAAGGCGATCGACCTCGTGGATGAGGCTGCATCCCGGTTGCGCATGGAGATCGACTCCGCCCCGGAGGAGATCGACCAGCTGCGCCGCGCCGTTGACAGGCTCACCATGGAGGAGCTTGCCCTGCAGGGCGAAACGGACGCCGCCTCGGTGGAGCGCCTCGCTGCCCTGCGGGCTGACATGGCGGACAAGAAAGAGCAGCTGGCAGCCCTTAACGCCCGCTGGGAGGCCGAGAAAGCCGGCCTCAACCGCGTCGGGGACCTGAAGGCCAAACTGGACGAGCTGCGGTCCACGGCGGACAAGGCGCAGCGTGAGGGTGACCTGGAAACCGCCTCCCGGATCCTGTACGGCGAAATCCCGGCCCTGGAGCGTGAACTGAACGCCGCCGCGGAGGCCGAGGCCGCCGTCGCTGACAAGTCCGCCCTGATGGTGGCGGAGGAAGTCACAGCCAACGACATTGCCGAGGTCATCTCGGCGTGGACCGGCATCCCTGCCGGACGCATGCTGCAGGGCGAAAGCCAGAAGCTGCTGCACATGGAAGAGGAACTTGGCCGGCGCCTGATCGGCCAGTCCAAGGCGGTACAGGTTGTGTCCGACGCCGTGCGGCGTGCCCGTGCCGGCATCAGCGACCCGAACCGGCCCACCGGCTCCTTCCTGTTCCTCGGTCCCACCGGTGTGGGTAAGACAGAGCTGGCCAAGGCCCTGGCGGAGTTCCTTTTCGACGACGAACGCGCCATGGTGCGGATTGACATGTCCGAATACGGCGAGAAGCACTCCGTGGCCCGGCTTGTCGGCGCACCTCCTGGCTACGTGGGCTATGAGGAGGGCGGCCAGCTGACCGAGGCCGTCCGCCGCCGCCCCTACTCGGTGGTGCTGCTGGACGAGGTGGAAAAGGCCCACCCGGAGGTCTTCGACATCCTCCTTCAGGTGCTCGACGACGGCCGGCTCACTGACGGCCAGGGCCGCACCGTGGACTTCCGCAACGTGATCCTGGTGCTGACGTCCAACCTCGGAAGCCAGTTCCTGGTGGACCCCACCCTGGATGCGCAGGCGAAGCGCACAGCCGTGATGGCCACCGTGAACGCGTCCTTCAAGCCGGAGTTTTTGAACCGCCTGGATGAAGTAGTGCTGTTCGACGCCCTGACCGTGGAGGAACTGGCCCGGATCGTGGAGCTGCAGGTGGCAGAGCTTTCCAGCCGCCTGCACGAGCGGCGGCTCTCGCTCGAAGTGACCGACGGCGCCCGCGCCTGGCTGGCCATGTCCGGCTTCGATTCGGCTTACGGAGCGCGCCCGCTGCGCCGCCTCGTCCAGCGTGAGATCGGCGACCGGCTGGCCAAGGCGATCCTCGCCGGGGAGATCTCCGACGGCGACACGGTGCTCGTGGATACAGCGGCCGACGTCAACGAGCTCACCATGGAGGCGCTGGAGGCCGTGGGAATGCCCGACGGCGGTGCTCTCGCCGGAAGCGGGCTCTCGGTGCGCCGGAAGGGCTAAGGGGTTACCGCTGCTTGGGGTCGTCTCAGGGGAGCAGGCTGGTCTTGATGATGTTCCCCGAAGCGGAAGTGATGTAGCAATCCACCCGGCGGTCGCCCTGCCGCCAGCTGTCGGGGCTGGGATAGGCGAGTTGGTACGTCAGCACATAGGCGTTGGTCTTGCTGCTCAGCTTCGCAGCCTGGCATGCCTCCCGCCCCTTTGCCTTCATTTCCTTGGCGCCCGGGAAAGAGTCCCCGGCCGGGTAACGGTGGATGGCCACAAGTTGGGCGGAATGCCCCGACGTGCAGGCCACTACAGTAGCGTCGGCCGCTGAGGCGTCAAAGTCCTTGAAGCAGTCCCCAACCCTGAAGTCCAGGGGGCTGACACCTTTCACGGGAAGGCTGGGGCGCGGCGTTGCCGGGGGCGGGGGAGAGGACGCTGGTGCTGCAGCCGGGCCGGGCTCGCCGACGGCTTGGAGCGTGGCGCCGGCCAGCAGCGAACCGAGGATCCACACGAGCATGCCGGCCACCGCCAGCAACGCGACCAGGAAGCCCGCTTTCATAAGGTTTTGCTGCAGACCGGGCCCAAGCTCCTCGAAGGCATTCGTCCCGGGTACTGAGGGACCGTCCTGCGGCTCGGAAACCGGCGGATCAGACAGAGGAGGGTCAGAAACCGGAGGGTCAGGCTGGGCAGTCCGCGGCGGGACGACGGGGGGCGGCGGGATGGGCCGAGGCCCGGCGCCGGGGACTGGATTGCCTTCATTCACTCGCTCGGCACCCCTTCCATGCGGTTGCGCGGCCTCGGACCAGCTTCCTCCACCGACTGCTGGAGGGGTCTCCGGCGCTGGCCGGCTTGCTGTGCTGCCGGTTTTCCGGCGCTGCCCAGCGCAGGTTTCCCTGACCGGCCTATTTCTCTCGTTCAGGAGACTCTATCGAAATTTTTCTCTCCGACCCCATGATTGCCGCGGTTGTGGCCCCGCCGCCGGCCCGGCCGATGCGCCGGTGGCGAGCAGTTGCCGCCGAAAGCATGTAATCTAGGGATACGACAAATTGACCAATCATTCCGGGGCCTCACCGATCGCCAAGGTGACCACCTCCGGTCCAAGTACAAAAGGGGGTCACGCCATGGGGCGCGGCCGTCAAAAGGCAAAAGCTACCAAGCAGGCTCGGGACATCAAGTACTACTCCCCGAACACTGACTATTCGGCCCTTCAGCGTGAGCTCACGGGTCCGGGAAGTCGTGCCACGAGCCATTTCGCGAATGAACCGGTCGAACCGGACTATTCAGCCTACGTGGATAAGTACGCGGACGATTTGGAAGACGACGACGACGAGGTAGACACCCGTCGGATCGGTTAGTCGTACAGCCGGAACCTGCCGTAAGGCTTTCGGCTGCACGCGGCGTCGTACACTCCAGTTCGGCGTCACCTACCGTCGTTATATTCCGGCACCCTTCGTTTCAGAGAGAGTTCTCTTTCACGAGAGCTCTCCCTAAAGCGAGCGCCGCCACCAGTTAACAGGCCCGTCGGGCATGCCAGCCATTGGCGTGCCCGGCGGGTTTTTTGCTGCCCGGACGCTGGGACTCGAACACCGGGACGTCAACACCGGGACTCCACTAGGCTGTTAGGGGTTTCGTCCGGCGAAGGGATTAGGCATGGTTCAGCGAAGCGGGTACGCCCATGGGGAAGTGTGCTGGGCGGACGTCCAGACGCCGGACGTTGGGGCCGCCAAGTCGTTTTATGCCGCGGTGTTCGGGTGGCGCTTTGAGGACCTGCCCACGCCGGACGGGCGCAGCTACTCGAAGGCCTTCGTTGACGACGACCTCGTCGCGGTTGTGGCGCCGCAGAATCCCGCCCAGCAGGCATCAGGCACCCCGGCGCAGTGGAACGTGTACTTCTCCGCGGACGACGCCCAGGCAGTGGCCGAGGAGGCACCGCACGCGGGAGGTACGGTGCAGTTTGGGCCCGAAGACGTAGGGGACACCGGCGTCATGGTGTTCCTGGAGCCGCCCGGCGGCGGTGCCACCGGTGTGTGGCAGTCCGGAACGCATCGAGGCAGCGGGCGGCACAATGAACCGGGTGCCTTCGCCTGGGCGGAACTCCTGACGCCCGAGCCCCGGGCAGCCGTCGGATTTTTCCAGCAGATTTTCGGTCACGAGGTGACCGAGTATCCCCAGGACGACGGCGGAACGTACACCACGCTGATCGTCCGCGGCTCGGAGGTTGCCGGCATAGCCCCCGTCCCCGAGAACGGGGAGGAGGCGGGTAACAGGGATGCTGAGCCGGCTGCAGACGACGCCGAGGCCCGTGCCCGGCGTGGCTGGCAGGTCTACTTTGGGGTATCCAGCGTCAAGGAAGCCGTGCTCGCTGCAGTGACGGCGGGGGCCGAAGTGCTCGTGGAGCCCGAATTCGTGGAGGACGCCGGAAGCATCGCCACGCTGAAGGACCCGCAGGGCGGGGTCTTCAGCGTCCTGGAGGTTTAGAGGATTTACGCGTAGGTGTTGACCATGCGGACGGCACCGCCGTCCACTCCCTTGGCGCCCTGGACGTAGTCCGGGCCGGTCTTGAGGATGGAATCGGAGTCGGCGCTGACGGTGCCCATGATCCAGGACGGCAGTCCGCGCTCGTTGAGGCGGGCCACGGCGGCGTCGGCGGCGTCTGCAGAGACGATCGCCACCATGCCCACACCCAGGTTGAGCGTGCGCTCGAGATCAGCCAGCGGTACGCGGCCGAGCTCGGACACCAGCTTGAAGATGGCCGGCAACTCCCAGGTGGCACGGTCCACGGTGGCTACCAGGCCCTGGGGCAGAACCCGGGCCAGGTTGGCTGCGAGGCCCCCGCCGGTGACGTGGCTGAAGCCGTGCACGGCCTTGCCGCCTGTGGCAGAGCCTGCGGCCACCGGGAAAGTCCGGGCCAGGTCCAGGCAGTCAGCAGCGTACACGCGCGTGGGTTCCAGCAGCTCCTCGCCCAGGGTGCGGCCGAGCTCGGACACCTGCCGGTCCAGGGCCCAGCCGGCGTGGTTGATGACGCGGCGGACCAGCGAGTAGCCGTTGGAGTGGAGGCCGGAGGACGCCATGCCGATCACCACATCGCCCGCACGGACGCGGTCCGGGCCCAGCAGGGCATCGGCCTCGACAACGCCGGTGGCGGCACCGGCGACGTCGTATTCGTGCTCGCCCAGCAGGCCCGGGTGCTCGGCCGTTTCGCCGCCCACCAGGGCGGTGCCGGCCACGGAGCAGGCAGCCGCGATGCCGCGGACGATGTCCGCGATGCGCTCGGGGACCACCTTGCCGCAGGCGATGTAGTCCGTCATGTACAGCGGCTCGGCGCCCACCACGACGATGTCGTCAACCACCATGCCCACGAGGTCGAAACCGATGGTGTCGTGGATGTCCATGGCCTGGGCGATGGCCACCTTGGTGCCGACGCCGTCCGTGGACGTGGCCAGCAGCGGACGCTTGTAGGTCAGGAGTTTCGAAACATCGTACAGGCCTGCGAAACCGCCGACGCCGCCGATTACCGATGCGTTGTGCGTCGCCTTGACGGCATCCTTCATGAGTTCGACGGCGCGGTCTCCCGCTTCGACGTCGACGCCTGCGGAGGCATACGTGATGCCGGCGCTGTTCTGTGCCAAGCCGTTCTGGGCAGCGTTCATGTCAGCAGTGGGGGAGGCGGAAGTCATACGGACTCTTTCTTGTCAGCGCCGACGGGGGCAGCGTCGTGGTGGACTTCAGGCACGAGGTCGGCCTCGGTCAGCAGGTTCTCAAATTCGGAATCCGGCCCCGGGTCGCATCCAGTTGCGCCGGGCTTCTCGGCCGGGTCTTCCGTGACGGTGATGCTGTCCGGGTTACCGGGGACCGCTGCGGCCGCGGCGGGAGCAGTGGTGCCGGCCGCATCCCCAGGGAGGCCGCCGAGGTCCGTGCGCTCGAGCAGGTTCTTGCCCAGCTTGTCCGAGCCCGGGAGCTCGATGGGGTACTTGCCGGTGAAGCACGCGGTGCACAGGCGCTCCCGGGGCTGCTGCGTGGCGCCGATCATGCCGTCCTCGGAGATGTAGGCCAGGGAATCGGCGCCGATGGCCTGCGAGATTTCCTCGATGGTGGCGCCGTTGGCGATCAGTTCCGCGCGGGAAGCGAAGTCGATGCCGTAGAAGCAGGGCCACTGGACGGGCGGGGAGGAGATCTTCACGTGCACGGCGGCGGCGCCGGCTTCGCGGAGCATCCGGACGATGGCGCGCTGCGTGTTGCCGCGGACGATCGAGTCGTCGACCACCACCACGCGCTTGCCGCGGATGACGGATTCCAGGGCGTTGAGCTTGAGCCGGATGCCCAGCTGCCGGAGGGTCTGGGATGGCTGGATGAAGGTGCGGCCCACATAGGAGTTCTTGACGAAGCCATGGGCGAACGGGATGCCGGATTCCTCAGCGTAGCCCACGGCGGCGGGGGTGCCGGACTCGGGCACCGGGATGACGATGTCCGCGGTCTGGGTGTTCTCGCGGGCGAGCTGCCGGCCCATCTCCACACGGGACTCGTAGACCGAGCGTCCGGCGATCGCAGCGTCGGGGCGCGCCAGGTAAACGTACTCGAACACGCAGCCGGCCGGCGTCGGCTCGGCGAAGCGCTGGGACCGTACGCCCTGCTCGTCGATGGCGATGAATTCGCCCGGTTCGATCTCGCGGATGAAGCTGGCGCCCACGGTGGCCAGGGCCGACTGCTCGGAGGCGACCACCCAGCCGCGCTCCAGCCTGCCCAGGCACAAGGGACGGATGCCGAACGTGTCCCGGGCGGCATACAGGGTGCCCTCGTCCATGAAGACGAAACAGAACCCGCCGCGGATCTTGGGGAGCAGCTCCATGGCGGTCTGTTCGAGGGTCTTGCCCTCTTCGCCTTCGAGCAGTGCCGTTACCAGGGCGGTGTCCGAGGTATTGCCCTGCTTCATTTCGCCGCTGAGCTGGCCGCCGTTGCGCTCAGTGATCATGGCGTTGAGCTCGGCAGTGTTGGTCAGGTTGCCATTGTGGGCCAGGGCGACCGTGCCCGTGGCCGTGGCGCCAAGCGTGGGCTGGGCGTTGGCCCAGTGGCTGGCGCCGGTGGTGGAGTACCGGCAGTGGCCGACGGCGAGGTGCCCCGTCAGGGTGTTCAGGGTGGTCTCGTCAAAGACCTGGGATACCAGGCCCATGTCCTTGTAGACGTTGATCCGCTTGCCGTCACTGGTGGCTATGCCAGCCGACTCCTGACCGCGGTGCTGCAATGCATACAGCCCGTAGTAGGTGAGTTTTGCTACTTCTTCGCCTGGTGCCCAG
This sequence comes from Arthrobacter sp. GQ119, assembly GCF_059759125.1. Classification (NCBI taxonomy): domain Bacteria; kingdom Bacillati; phylum Actinomycetota; class Actinomycetes; order Micrococcales; family Micrococcaceae; genus Arthrobacter; species Arthrobacter sp. GQ119. Next base: position 151,955 of record NZ_JCAXEA010000010.1, read on the forward strand.
ACCCCGAAGACGCCGCATGCGTCCTGAGGGCCCTTTTCGCCAGGGAGAAGATCATGAGAAAGTTTTCCATCGCCGCGTGCCACTGGTCGATTATCTCACGTCATCAGGTAAGGAACTTCCGGCGGCCCGTTTATGACCGGAGGCCCGGCTCGTTGCCGTTGTCCTGCCGGTGCCCGGGAGCAGGGTCCCCGCCGGCGCCCGGCCCGGGCTGTTCCGCGTCAGGGAGCGGCTGCTCTTCGGTCTCGGGGACGGCCTCGACGACGGCGTGCCGCGCCCGCCGGACGCTCAGCCGGTCCAGGACCAGTGCCGCAATTGCGCCGAGGATCACACCGCCGGCCCCGCACAGGACCATGAAGAAGCCGAAGACAGTGCCGGGGTCGTAAGTGTTGTTGCCTGGCAGCGCATAGGCGATGACCGCCGCCACTGCGATGCCCACGAGCCCGCCCAGAATCAGGAACGGGACGTACTTGGGTGCGCGGCGTACGGTGATCTCGCGTCGTTCAGGGTTCTCGCGCCGTTCAGCGTTCTCGCGCCGTTCAGGGGTGGGTTCAGAGGACATGCCATCTAGCCTACTGTCAGGGCAGTGTCAGACCAGAACCGGAGCGTCCACGAGCCGCTGCCGCTGTTCGCCGAGCACCTCCCCGCCGGACATGCGCATGACGTCCCCGCTCTTGAGGTACGGGTAGCGGCCCGAGAGCGCCACACCGGCCGGCGTGCCGGTGGTGATCAGGTCGCCCGGTTCGAGCACCATGTACTGGGACAGCCGGCGGACAAGTTCTGCTGCGCCGAAAATCATGTCCTGCGTTGAACTTTTCTGCCGTGGTTCGTCGTTGACCCAGGATGCGAGGTCGATGCTGCCGGCGTCCGCCGAGGAGGCCGGAATCAGCCACGGACCCAGCGGGTTGAACGTGGGGCAGGATTTGCCCAGCGACCATTGCGGCCCGGAATGCTCCAGCTGGTATTCCCGCTCGGAGACGTCGTTGGACAGCACGTACCCCGCAATGCAGGCTGCGGCAGCGGCGTCCGACCCGAGGTAGCCGGCGCGCCGGCCGATCACCACCCCGAGCTCCACCTCCCAGTCTACGCGCTGGGCGCCCGGCGGGATCACGACATCATCGTTGGGCCCCACCACGGTGTTGGGGTGCTTGAAGAAGATGATGGGCCGCTCCGGGGCGGGGAGGCCCGACTCGTCGGCATGCGCGGCGTAGTTCAGTCCTACGCCGATCACCGCGCCCGGACGGGCGATGGGTGCCCCGATCCGCTTCCCCTCGACGGAGACGAGGGGAAGGCCAGTCAGGTCGAGGTCGTCCAGCTGGTGGGCCCAGGTTTCCAGGAAGGCACCGTCGATGTCGGCGGTGACGGGCCTTAGGTCATGCGCCTTGCCCTCGTCGTCGATGATGACCGGGATCTCGTTCCCGGCCGTGCCAATGCGCATCAGCCGCATGCTTGTCCTTTCAGCTTCCGCGGTAGGTGGAGTAGGCGAACGGGCTCAGCAGCAGCGGCACGTGGTAGTGCTCGGGGCCGGTCACCTCGAAGACGAGGTCCACCTCGGGAAAAAATGTGGCCGTGCCGCGTCCGGCGTAGTAATCGCCCGTGGCGAAGTTAAGCCGGTAATTGCCCGGAGCCAGTTCCTCGGGGCCGAGGTCCTTCGCGCGGCCGTCCGCATCGGTGGTGCCGCTCGCCAGCTGTGTCCAGCGGCCGCCGTCGTTCGCGTAAAGAACGACGGCGACCCCCGCCGCCGGGCGTCCGGCGCCGGTGTCCAGAATGTGGGTGGTGACGTGGGAAACACTCATTCGCTGATCACTCCTTCGAGACGCAGCAGCGCGATCTCGCGCAGTTGCTGTGCCACAATGACGTCTTCTTGGGCGGGGGTGTTGGCCAGGCGCTCGTGCAGCGCCGCCAGGATTTCCGGTGCCGTGCGGCCGGCGGCGCGGATCAGGAAAACGCGGCCGAACTTCTCCTCATACGCCCGGTTTCCGACGGCCAGTGCCTCCGTGACCGCCGCGTCCGCGGGGTCGACGCCGGCCTGTTCCGAACGGGACATCGACGCCTCCGTGGTTGCCGCCGTCGGGCGTTCACCGATCCGTGGGTGGTGCCCCAAGGCGGCCTCAACCTCGTCCGGTGTGAACGGCGAGGCGGCGTCGCGGGCGAAGCCGAGCAGCGCGTCGCTGGAGGCGAAGGGGCGGGCATCGGCGATCTGGTCCACCCAGCGTTGGACGTCGACGCAGGGCCGGAGCACGGCGCTGGCGGCCGCGCGGTCCGCCTCATTGAATTCGGCAAGCTTCATGCTTGATGTTCCCTCTGCAGGTGCTGGCATCCATGGTGACGGCTATGCGGCATGCCGGGCCTTCTCCCGGCGAGACCGGAACTCCATTCACTTGATTCACTGGTCCGGCCTTCCGCATCATGGAACTGTTATTTCAGCATACGTAATAGTGAAGCGGAAAAGCGCCGGGGATGTCAAGAACATCCGCTCCTATTAGTACTTACCCGCGCATTGCTCCCAACCAAGTAGTGAGAGCCGATTCGCGCTTCGAAAAACAGGTATCGCCTACTGGTGACACTAAGTGGGCCCAATCATAGGCTTTTAGCCCACAAGGCCTAACCGTGACGCACGGAATATCGTCGCCGCGATACACGCCTTATAGTGCCGCAAGTTGCCGTCGGTTTCCTCCGATCAGTGGATTCCGCCAGCGTCATCAGAAGTCGCTACCTTTCATGAAGCGGTGAGGCCCCGTGTCCAGACCCAGAGCAGTTCCAGCTCCGTATGCAGGGCCCGCGGGCCAGGCAAGACCTTCGCGGAGCAGCGTATGCTCGGCGTGGCGGGCATGGACGTGAGCGACCCAAAGGCGGCCCCCGTGCATCGCGAAGAGGGGCACGAGCACCTTGTCCTGGAACTGCCGCGCGCGATGGAGAGCCCCGTCCTCCCCGACTGGTCCGGAGCCCGATGGATTGGCGCCGTGGACCTGACATCACTTAATGGGCACAAGAGCCTCAAGCTGCAGGATTCCCAGGGATACGAGCGAGCCCGGCTGCTGGTGCGCGAGGGCTCATCCCTGCGGGGATTCGTCGATGTTGAAGCGCCCGATGGCGTCCTGGACCGGGCAGTCCTGGATTCCGCAACGGCTGCGCTGCCCGAGGCTGAGCCGGTTTCCGCCGCGGTGGCGGCCCCCTTTATTACCGTGGTCATTTGCACGAGGGACCGGGCCGGCGTGCTGCGCGGCGCCCTTGAGGCATTACTGCGCCTCGACTACCCGGACTACGACATCCTGGTGGTCGACAATGCGGCGCGAACCACCGAGACCAGAGACATGGTGCGGGAGGAGTTCCAGCATCCCCGCATAAGCCTGATCGAGGAGCCCGTCCCGGGACTGTCCCAGGCGCGCAACACCGGACTCAAGCACGCCCGGGGCGACATCGTCGCTTTTACGGACGACGACGTCGTCGTGGACCCCGCCTGGCTGCGGGAAATCGCGGCCGGCTTCGAACGGGCTCCGGGCACAGCATGCGTCACCGGGCTTGTGCCGGCAGGTGAGGTGCGTTCGCGCGCTCAAGGCTACTTCGACTACCGGGTGAGCTGGTCCAAGAGCATCACACCGAAGGTGTACTCCCTTGCCGACCCTCCTGCTGACCTTCCGAACTTTCCCTTCTGCGTGGGCGCTTACGGCACAGGAGCCAACTTCGCACTAAACCGCCGCGCGGCGCTCAACCTGGGCGGATTCGACACCGCCCTGGGCGCCGGGACCAGGACAGGGGGAGGCGAAGACATTGACATGTTCACCCGGGTGATTCTCGCGGGCCATTCCTTAGTGGTCCATCCCTCAGCAGTAGTCTGGCACCGTCACCGCGACGGCCTGGAGGAACTGCAGGCCCAGGCGCGGAGCTACGGCAGCGGATTGGGCGCCTGGCTCACGAAGATCCTTCTGAATCCCCGTACTGCCCGGCTCGCTTTGGCACGGACGCCGCATGCGGTCCGCCAACTGCTGGCCAACGCCCGGCATCACTCCGTGGAACCGACGGCCGGCGGAACGGGAGCCTTCGATCCTTGGGATCCGCAGCTTGCCAAGGTCCTGCGGCTGGAGCTGCTTTCGGTCGCCCGGGGACCCCTGAATTACCTGCTGCAGCGCCGTTCATGACGTGAGTCAGGCGGCCGTCTTTCGCGGCGCCGAACCGTCCAAGGTTCCCGTGCGCGTCACCCCAAATTTCTTCGTTCGGTCCGAAAGGGTTCAGCCATATGAGTCAGTCATTGCAGGATGAAGTCAAAACGTCGAGGCTGCGGACATACCGGGAGTTGGCTGCGAGTTCATTCCGAACGTGGGATGGAGTCATTGCCGCCCTGGGCCTGACCGTAGCGCTCCTGATTCTGCTGGACGCTGGCGGTCCCGTGCTGGCACCGCTCAAGCTCCTCATATGCCTGGCCTTGCCGGGGTGGGCACTCGTGAGCCGCCTTGCCGCAGCCGACCCGGCTGCACGGCTGGTATGGACCGTTGGGGCGAGCGCCACGCTGTTCACGGTGTTCGCTTTCCTCATGGCGTGGTCCGGCATCTGGCATCCGCGGCCTGTTGCCGCGGCGGGCCTGGTGGCCGCATCAGCAGCCATTGTTCTGTTCCCGGTCAGCCACGGGTTCGGTTCGCGGCCGTTTGATTGGCGGCTGCGTCCGCTACGGGAACTGATTTCGCTGGCCCGGCTGCATCCGCTGGACCGACTGCGTAAGCGGAGCCTCCGGGAACTCCTGCCGTGGCTTGTCCTCGGTGCCGCTTTGGTCCTGTGGGGCATCTCGCTCGCGCTGACCGGCACCGGCGAGCTGGACAGCTGGGGCCTGCTGTCCAAATACCCAGTGACCTGGTATCTTGCCGTTGCCGCTGTCTTGGGCCTTTGTCTCTGGGGGATCGGAACGCGTCGGGAAATCCCTGCACGGTTTCTGATCGCCTCTGTCTCCGGCCTGGTCGTCATGCTCTATGCGTCGGCGAGCATGCTGACAGCCGTGCCGCGCCTGCCGTGGAGCTACAAACACATCGCCGTGACAGACTTCATTGGCTCCACGGGCCAGATGGATATGTCCGTGGATATCTACAACCGGTGGCCGGGCTTTTTTGCGAGCAGTGCGTTTTTTGGAGAGGCGATCGGACTCCGGGAGGCCTTGGACTATGCCGCATGGGCGGAGATCGGATTCGCGCTCCTGAACGTCGTCACCGTCCTGGCCATCGTCCGCACCCTCACCAGGAATCCCCGGGTTTACTGGACGGCGACGCTGGTATTCGTATTGGCCAACTGGGTCAACCAGAACTACTACTCCCCCCAGTCATTCGGATACACGCTGTACCTGATCATGTGCCTCGTCGTGCTCACGTTCCTGCGCAGTAGGCCGATCATGGTGGTGCGGGTACTGGAAGAACGCCTCACGAGGCCCCAGCTGCCGGTGATTGATTGGTACGAGAGGCCTATTGGCCGCAGGCTGAGGATCACCGCAATCGTTGCGGTCCTGCTTCTGCAGGCCGCGATCGTCGTGAGCCACCAGCTGAGCCCCTACCTGGCCCTCCTGGGACTCGTCCCCCTTTTCGTGCTGGGTTACTTTCGGCCACGGTGGCTGGCACCCGCCCTTGTGTTCATGACCCTCCTCTACTTGATCCCGAACATTGGCTACATAGAGCAAAAGTATGGCCTGTTCACCGGATTCGATGTCTTTGAGAACGCTGGATACAGACCGCAAAGCGACGCACTGACGGATCCATCGGGCTGGTTGCTGACCACACGGTGGATGGCGCGCGCGGCTGTGGTCCTGTCCGTCCTGACCGGGGTCCTGGCGGTGGCCGGCTTCGTCCGGCGCCTTATCCAAGGTGAAGTCCGGACCACCCTGATGGTCGCGTGGATGGCGGTGGCCCCCGCATTCGGGCTGCTCGGGCAGTCCTACGGCGGAGAAGCGCGGCTCCGCATCTATCTCTTCGCACTGCCGTGGTTGGCAATCGGCGTGGCCTGGCTGTTCTGGTCAGGGCCCCTCCGCACACGGAAGGCGCTCGTGGGAGCCACTGCCTCCCTGAGTGCAATGGCCCTGCTGTTCAGCGTCGTGTACTTCCAGCCGGAGGAGGACCACCGAGTTCCGCAGGGCGACGTGGCTGCCGGTATCTGGGTGGATTCCCACGCCCGTTCCGGTGATGTGATCTTCGAACCCGGCTACTTTTTCCCGACGCTGATTGGATCAAATTATCCGAATTACTATCGGACCATCCGGGTAACGCCGCTGTCAGGCCTTATCAAGAATATGACGGGGCCGGTCAATGCGGAAAACATTGAGAAATACGCAGATAGCATCAAGCCCACAACCAATATCTACGTCGTTTTTGCCGATGATAAAGCCGAAGACGAGGAAGCAGCCAGGCTGTCACAGTCCGCAACTGTCTACGACTTCGAACGTGATCTGACTTTCGACAATAGAGCGTCGCTTGTGTTCGAGAGTGAAACCGCCCGGATCTACCAAATTGCCGGAACTCCATAGGTGCGGCAGCAACAAGTCGTTGGATCGGGAGGAACGGATGACTGTGGACGAGGGACACCACAGCGTGTATGAACCGGGGAGCGTCCCCACGGTTCTGCATCCGGACGTGGCCAAAGTCTTCCGGGCATTGGACGGATCGGGGATGCCATGGGTTCTGCTGAGGGGCGAGCACGACCTTGCCCGGCCCTCGGGCGACGTGGACATTCTGGTCGCCAGCGAACAGCTGCCAGGCCTTGACCATTTGATGACAGGCATAGGCTTCCGCCGCGTGCTGGCTACCGGGCACGGCAGCCACCGGTTCTATTTCGCCTATGCCGGCCCGGATGACCTGTGGCTGAAGCTGGACTTTGTGTCTGACATCTCCTTCGGCCCGTATCAGCAGTGGCGTACCGGGCTGGCAGCCTGCTGCCTCCGCAGGCGGGTGCGGAACGGCCCGTTCTGGCTGCCGGATCCTGCAGACCAGGCGTGGTTGCAGCTGCTACACCTGGTGCTGGACAAAGGGGAGGTCCGCCCGGAACGCGCCGACACTGCGCGCCGGGCGGCCTCGGCCGCGTCGGCTGACGATGTGATAGCCAAATTCCTGGACCGCCGCGCCGGTCCCGGCGCCGCCGGGCAAGTTCTCAACCTGGTGCGCTCCGGCAGATTCGACGAAGTGCCGGGACTTGCAGCCAGCATGCGGTCCACGTGGACCACCTCGACTCGATGGCGCCCCAGCTTCGTTGCCGTGGCGAACAGGGCCCAGCGGCTTCTTACCCCGAGACTGCAGGGCCGCGGACCGGTGGTGGGGGTCATGGCACCTGACGGTGCCGGCAAGACCACCCTGCTCCGGAACCTCGGTGCAGCAGTGCCGCTTCCCAACAGTTACGTGTACATGGGGATGTGGGGCGCGGGTCCCTGGGACGCCTGGCTCTGCCGGATCCCCGGCGGCCGGCTGGGCAAGAAGGTGTTCCGCCTCGTCCGCGGCGGGCTGGCCGCCCGCTATCACTCCCTTCGGGGGCGGGTGGTGCTGATGGACCGGGTTGCCTACGATGCTGTGCTGCCGGGTTCAGCTGACAACAGCGTGCTCGGCAGGATAACCAATGCCATGGCCTTTTATCTGGTGCCGGATCCGGATGTCCTTCTTGTCCTGGATGCTCCGGGCGAGGTGATGTTCGCCAGGAAGGGCGAACATTCAGTCGAGATCCTGGAGGGCCGGCGGCAGGCCTACCTGCAGCTGGCTGACAGCCTGCCCCAGGCCAGGGTTCTTGACGCCGTGCAGCCGCAGGACGAAGTGCAGAGGCTGGCCACGGACATCGTCTGGCACAACGCATCACGCAGTGCCGCGAGGTCTCCGGAAACAGTTCATGCAGGCCCGGCTGAGCTGAGCCTGCACTTGTGGAGGCTGCTCGACTGGCGGTTCCTGTTGCCCGTCATGCAGCCCCGGAGCCTGGGCTACGGCGGGGACATGGGGCGGGACATGGTGGCGGCCCTGCACCTGTTGGACCCCCACGCCGCCCCCATCGGAACTGAGCGCGTTGAAGGTAACCGCATTGAAGCTGAGCGCCAGCATGCGGCGGCGGGGACTTTCGACGTCGTTCTGCTTTCATCACCTGACCTCCGGCTTTTTGAGGAGGCAGCGGCAGCGGTGGAGCCCGGCGGATGGGTGTGTGCCCAGGTCAGCCGTTCGCTGTTCCGCGGCTCCGGCCCGCGCACGCTGGCAGGCTGGAAGCGCGTCTTTGAGAAGAAGGGCTTCACTGATGTCGCCGTATATTGGCACGCGCCGAATCTGGAGCGCACAGCACGTATTGTGCCGGTGGCGTCCACGACCGCCATCCGGGACACGCTGTCGCTCCAGGAGGCCATCAGGTTCCGCAGGACCAAGGTGGCGATAGCCCGCCTTGCCCTCGCGCTGCAGCTGTTTGATTCGGCAATTCCGGAAGGCACCGTGATGGGCCGCCGCAGTGGGGGGAGGAACGGCGATGACGTTCATTGACCGGGTTCTGGCGGACAACTACGGCGAGCTGGGGCTGGAGAGGTACGGCGTTGGCCGGCAATGGGCCACCGTGCTGCTCACGCCGAGGTTCGTCACGTCCCGCCACGTGGTGGCCCTGATCTTCGCGTCCGGGGCACGTGAACCCAGCCTCGTGGTGAAGGTGCCGCGGCAGCCGGGGGATAACTCCAGCGTTCGGCATGAGGCACAGGTGATGGATCAGCTCCGGTCATACGGTGCGGGCACGGAGATCGGCGTCCCCGAGGTGGTGGCCGTGCTCGACGTCGGACCTCACGCCGTGCTGATCGAAACCGCCGTGACCGGGGCCCCGTTGAATCCACAACGTGTGGGCGCCAACGTACGCGCCGCTGTGAGCGCCGGTACTGCCTTTGTGGCCGCACTGCCGTGCACGCTGGCGGCGCCGGCGAATGGGGACTGGTACCAGCGGACGATCAGCAGTCCCCTGGACGACCTCGTGTCCCTCCTGCCGGCGGAGCGCGACGTTTCGGCGCTCGTAGAACGCACGCACGCGATGCTGGAACCGCTGCGTTCCGTGGAACTTCCCGCCGTCGTCGAACATGGCGACATGAGCCACCCAAACCTCTTCCTGCAGCCGAACGGCCAGCTGCAGGTTGTCGACTGGGAGCGGTCGCGTACCGACGGCGTGCCCGGACACGACCTCGTGTTCTACCTTCAGTACCTCAGTGAATCCAGTGAACGGGCATTCTCCCGTCTGGCCCAGCTCGCCGCCTTCGACAAGGCGTTCGGTTCAACCGGGTGGGCCCTGGCGCCCCTCCGCGGCCACCTGCAGCTGAGAGGGGTGAACCCGGAGCTGCTTCCGCTGCTGGTCATCGCGGTGTGGGCCAGGTCCGCGGCCACCCTGGCCTATCGGCTGGAAAGCGAACGGGGTCCAGACCAGGGACGGAGCCAGATGCGGGCAGCGGTTTTCGGAGACCGTGACTTCTGGCTGTGGCGGCACGTGGTGGACACCTGGTCGGGGCGCTAGCCGGCGGACAGTTTCTCACTGGGAAGGGCGGCGGACCAGCAGCTTCAGCAGTTCATTGTGCAGGGACGAGAAGCCCCAGCGCAGGATTACGTAGACCAGTCCAATGGCAGCGGCCGCAATGCCGAACATCGTGAGGAGACCGTCGGCAAGCGGCAGGGCCAGCCCGGCCAGGCCCACGGCAGCCACCGCCCCGCCGCAGACCACACCGGGAACAATGGCCCGGAGGAGCTGACGCGGCCGCAGGTCCATGACCCTGGCCGCCACCATCTGCATCCCCAGGGCGAACAGCAGCGCCGCGGCGAGCTGTGCACAGGCGATCCCCACGATGCCCCACTGGACGGCAAAAAGCAGGACCGGGGCCAGGACCGCCAGCCGTACGAGGGAAATGCCGATGGAGAGGCCGGGGCGGCCGAGTGCTTTATACACGTCGTTGGCCCCGGCGCCCAGGGAGCGCGCGGCCGCGTACAGGGACAGAAAGACCAGCGGCAGGACGGACTGCCCCCACTGGGGCCCGAAGACAGCGGGCACAAGAATCGGTGCCGTGACCGCCAGGCCCACGCCGGCGGTCATCCCGTACAGCGTCTGAATTTGGACGCTCTTCAGGTATCCGCTCCGGAGCCGGTCCGGTTCGCCGCGCACCTTGGCGTACAGCGGGAACAGGACAGTGGACAGCACGAAGAATACGTTGATGATCACCAACTCGGGCGCGCGGAAGGCAAGGGTGTAGAACCCCAATGCGTTCGCACCCAGAAAGAGGCCGATGATGAGATAGTCGATGTCAAAGATCAGGCGGGCCAGCAATGAACTTCCTGCGACCGGGGCGCCGAATTGCAGGTTCGCCCGGAGGGCGTCCTTGCTGACTCGCCACACCTGCCACGGTGCCCGGCCAGGAAGCAAAAACCAGCAGGCGGCAGCGTAGGCTACCGACCCGGCGGCCGTTCCGATGGCCAGCGACCAGGCTCCGTAGCCGGCAAAGGCCAGTGACAGTGTGACGACGCCCATCACGGCTGCACGCAGAACGGGAGCCGCCGTCTGGCGCTTGAAATGCAGGTCCCGGCGCAGCAGTGCCTCGGGGACAGCGGCCAGGGCGGTGGCCAGCAATGAGATCGAGAGGACCTGCACGAGGGGTGCCACCTCGGGAAGGTTGAAGACACCGGCTATGGCGGGTGCGGCCAGGACGGCACCGGACGCCAGGAGGCAGCCCAGCAGCACGGAGATCAGGAGGGCTGACCTGGCGACTTCCCCGGTGTGTGGCAGGTAGACCAGCGCCTGGGCGACACCCGCATCGGCTATGGTCTCCGCATAGGCCATCAGGACGATCGCCAGCGCGACCAGTCCGTATTCTTCGGGAGACAGCAGCCGCGCCAGCACGATGATGGTGACGAGGACGAACACCTTGCCGGCGATGAAAGCGAGTCCCTGCCACATCGCCCCATGGGCGCCGGCCTGGGCGAGTTCCCCGGGCGCGTACTTCATACCGGCGAGCTTCGAGGTTGCGGACTACGGCCGTCCTGGCTGATGGCCAGGCGAAGCTCGTCGAGATACTCCCGCGTGACAACGCCCCATGTCCGGACAGCCGCCTCACTTTCTGTCCCGCCCTGCTCGGTTCGTGGCTGCTCCGTTCGGGGCTCAGTCAGGTAGCCCACCACCCGTTCCGCAATCCTGCCGATGTCCTCCTCGACGGTCAGCAGAGGGTGGGCCTCCTGCTCACGGGCAGCCACCGGCGTGGCAACTACGGGAGTTCCCGCGGCCAGGGCTTCGCGCACCGAGTTCCGAATGCCCACCCCGTGCTCGTCAGGGAACACAGCAACATCGGCGCCGTGGAAAACATCCAGGACCGTGGGAACGTTCGCCAGGATCTCCACCCGGTCCCCGGCCAGGGCGAGGACTGCCGGTGCGGGACGGCGGCCGGCGATGACGAATCTGGCATCCGGAACCTGTTGCCACACCAGCGGCGCCACCTTGTTGATGAGCACGCCCACGCTGTCGATGTTCGGACCATAGTTAAGGCTGCCGACAAAGCAGACCACGGGTCCGTCGCGCCTGATGCCGGAGCGGACGGCCAGCTCGGCGCCATTTGGAATGCTTCTCACATTTCGCCCGAGGCGGTCCGACCATTCGACGGCGTCCTGGAGGCCAACGGTGAGGAGCCTCGCCTGTACGGGAAGACGACGTTCGGCCCTGAGTGCCTGGTACTCCCGCGCCTGGTACGCGGGCCGCATTCTCCCTGCAATGGCGGTATCCATGCCGGCGCGAATGGACCAGGGGTCGACGGTCTGCAGGACCATGGGTCCACGCACATGGTGGGCGAGGGGGAGCGCATGCGGACCGTGTATCAGCGTTGCGTCGCTTTGCGCGGAAAGCCGCGACGCCGTTTCTTTTGCTTTCGCAGTGGACCGTTCCTGCTTTCCCAGGCCATTCAGGCCAAAGAATGAGCGCAAGAATGCCAACTTGCGATTACGGGGAGAAAGGATATGGACGGCTTCGCAACGCTCCCGCACTTCGTCCGGAAGCCCTACGGGCCCCGAAAAGGTAACCAGTGTGACGTGGACGTCATCGGGAATATTACGGAGAAACTCGAAAGGGATCATAGAGCTGCCATCACCAAACACCGGGTCGCGGTTGGGCATACTTTCTGTCACGTACAGAAGCCTCATTGCAAGAGTGTACGTGACCATAATGAAATCCCGCCTGCATGCGGAAAAGTGTCTTTTTCGGGCAAAATTATCGGCATGATCCGCCTGCCCAAGTTCCCGGCTTCAGTCGCCCCCGCCCTTGCCGCCGTGACCCCGGATGGCCGCCGATGTGCCGGCGGGTTCGACGGCGACCGAGACTCCGCCGCTGCCCGGGTCTTAGGAGGCGCGCGGCAGCCGTTCCGGTTGGCTGAGTAGCCGTTATGCCGGGCTGGTTCCGGCGATTGTTCCGGCGCCGGCGCCGATGCTGGTTCCGGGGAGCGGGGGTGCCGTGGAGTGGTAGCTGTGGCGGGTGGGCGTTTGGAGTTTGAGGGTGTGCCGGAGGCCGGGCCGTGAGATGGCCTTCCAGCCGGGTTCTTCTTTGGTGTGGTTGCAGGCTTCGCAGAGTCCGGCACCGTTGGCCAGGCTGGTGGTCCCGCCGGTGTGCCAGGGGATGATGTGGTCGTGGTGGCGGATCGGGGCGTCGCAGTACGGAGTCCGGCAGGTGTCGTCCCGGGCCTGGATGAAGCGGCGCAGCCCTGCCGGGAAGAGCCGCGCCCGGGAGTCCATCGCGACCAGCTCCCTAGTCCCGGGCGCGGTGTAGAGCCGGCGGAGCCAGATATTCAGCTCCTGACCGCCGGTAGTCTCGCCCGGCTTGGGCTTCTGGCCCGAGGTGCTCCCGCGGTCGTTCAGCTCCTGACCTGCCGCCTCCCCTCCTGCCTGGATGAGGGTGCGGGCCTAGCCGGGACTATGCCGTAACCGGCGAGCCGGGCCGGTTCGCTGTCGGCCTGGAAAAGGGTGCGGTCGCTCATGACGAGCTGGATCTCGACGCCGCTGATCCCGCCCGGGGCGCCGATGGTCCATTCGACCAGGGCGTCGGCCATGATCTGGCCTCGGGAGCGGGTGTCCCCGTCCGAGCGCAGGGTGTCGGCTTGGCGGGTGAGCGCGGCGTACACGGCGACGCCCTGCGCCACGGGCAGCAGGGCTGTCAGGTAGGTCATGTTGTCCGGTGCCGGGCGCAGGCTGACGCACCGCTCGGTCGCGGCGTGGCTCGCCCGCTGAGTGACCGAGCGCGGATCCCGCCGGTACGCAGCAGCCTTGGCCGCGGCCACGATGGCCCGGTCCCCGGCGCCGTCGAAGGTTCCGGTGTCGGCCGCGAGCTCCTCATCGACCGCGCACCGGTCCACCGGGGACAGGCAGGCCGTTTCTTTCACGAGCAGCGTGGCGCGCCACTCGTTCAGCCGGCCCGTCTCCAGGGCTGCCAGGGTGTGCGGCATCTCGGTCACCAGGGCCTTCGCCAGGCCCAGTAGGCGGGAGCCGCGGGCCGGGGACTCGTGCCGGGCGAGAGCTATCTGAGCGGCCACGTCCTGGCCCCGCTCCGCTGTCGGAACCCCGGCGTCGGCCTGGGAGCGGCGATGGGTGGCGTCGAAGGCCACGGCGATCTGCGCCTGGAGGCCGGCGACCGCAGACTTCAGCTCCTCCAGCCCGCTGAGCTGGTCAATCAGCCCGGCACAGTCAGCGGCCAGACGCAGTGACCCGACCCCGGCAACCAGGTCTTCCACGGTCAGGCAGGAGCCGGCGACAGCTTCGGCACCGGAACCTGGGATCGTGGCAGCTGAGGCACCCGCACCGGGGGACTCTGCAGCTCCGGCAACCATCCATGCCGCGGCCGCCTTCTGCGTGCTGTTGGTTAAGGTGGACGTGTTCGTACATGTCTTGGAACTGGGGTGGGATCTTGGCGGTTTTCGTACTGATTCACGGCGGCGGTTCCACCGCATGGGACTGGCATCTGGTCAAACCACTGCTTGAGGCATCGGGGCATGATGTCATCGCGGTCGACTTGCCCATCGAAGACGACAAAGCAGTCCTTGAGGACTACACGCATGCAGTAACTGCAGCGGTGGGCGACGCTCGGCACACCATCGTCGTCGGCCACTCGCTCGGGGGCTTTACGGCACCCTTAGTTTGCGACGCGCTCCTATCGGACGGACTCGTATATCTCGCAGGAATGATCCCACTGCCGGGAGAGACATTCGGCGACTGGTGGAGCAACACGGGTCATAATCTCCAGACCATAGATCCGGATCCGCAGGCGGCGTTCTTCAACGAAGTCCCTGAAGATTTGGTACACCAGGCACGCGACAAGGAGCGCGATCAGCAAGGTGCATGGATGACACGGCCTTGGCCTGGCCAGCGGCATCCGGCCGTTCCCACCAGAGCAATACTGTGCCGTGACGACCGGTTCTTTCCAGCCTCATTCATGAAACGCCAAGTACACCAGCGACTTGGAGTCGAACCGCTGGAAATTCCAGGGGGTCATTACGCCACCTTGAGCCATCCAGACGCTGTAGCCGCGGCGCTGAACGACTTCGCCCAAGAGATCGTTCAGAGGCAGGACAAGATTTCTGAATGAACAAGGGAGCGCAACGCCACAGTTCGTGACTCCCGAGGCTTGATGCGCCGGAGCCGAACCTAGTGCGGAGTGACTCCGCCGAGCCGGGAGGTGACGCGGCGGGCCGCGGCCAGGCAGGACTCGCCGAGGCTCTGCAGCGTTTCCGGAGAGACGCGGAAGCGGGGAGCAGGAATAAGAACCGCGGCAACAACACCGCCGCGGTGGTCGTAAACAGGGGCCGCCACTCCTACCTCGTCGAGCGATGTGTCGCCGTAGTTAATGGTCCACCCGCGCTGGCCGGCGTCCTTGAGGCGGAGCAGGTAGTCCTCCAGGCCTGTCTCATCAAGACCGGGGTAGGTGATCGCTCCGCTGCGCAGCAAGGTCCGTACGCGGTCCGGGGACTCCGCGGCGAGGAACACCTGCACCGAGGCACTGAGGGCGTCGTGGTAGCGGGCGCCGAGTGGTGTTGAGTGCTTGATCTGGTGATGGCTCGCGATCTGCTCCACGCACATCGACTCGGAGCCATTCCAGACCATCAATGCACTCGTCTCGCCCGTCTGCTCGGCGAGTTCACGCAGCACGGGGTAGGCCACGCGGCGTTCTTCCAGCTCCGCGAGCAGCGGCCCGGCCACAGCGATGAGGCCCAGCCCGAGGCGGAACCGCCGCGTCTCAGGGTCCCGCTCCACCAGGCGCTCCTGTTCGAACGTCGCCAGTATCCGGGAGACGGTGCTCTTGTGCAGACCCACCCGGTTGGCGATCTCCGTGACGCCCAGCAGCGGTTCGTCCGCCGTGAATGTCCGGAGGACGGCAATGGCATTGACGATGACGGAGGCGCCTTTGGAGTCGCCGTTGCCGGTGACGTCAGGTGATTCTGCTGGGCTCATGGTGCTTACCATCATTCCCTAAGAGGACACAGAAGTGGCGCCACCCCCGAATGTGGCGCCACTCCCGGCCGGTCCGGCGGGACGGACGAGGTCAGGCCCCGATGATGTTGTATTCGGGTCCGAACGGGAACTTCGTGATGTTCTCCACGCCGTCCTCGCCGACCACCAGGATGTCGTGCTCGCGGTAGCCGCCCGCTCCGGGCTGGCCGTCGAGAACGGTGATCATCGGCTCCATGGAAACCACCATTCCGGGTTCGAGCACAGTGTCGATGTCCTCGCGGAGCTCCAGCCCGGCTTCACGGCCGTAGTAGTGGCTGAGGACGCCGAAGGAGTGCCCGTAACCGAAAGTGCGGTTGGCCAGCAGTCCGTGGCCCACGTAGATCTCGTTGAGCTCGGCGGCGATGTCCTTGCAGACAGCCCCTGGCTTGATCAGTTCGAGGCCGCGCTTGTGGACTTCCACGTTGATGTTCCACAGTTCCAGGGAGCGGGCATCGGGTTCGCCGTAGAACAGGGTGCGTTCCAGTGCCGTGTAGTAGCCGGACGTCATCGGGAAACAGTTCAGCGACAGGATGTCGTGCTCCTGGATCTTCCGGGTGGTGGCCCAGTTGTGCGCACCGTCCGTATTGATGCCGGACTGGAACCAGACCCAGGTGTCCCGGATCTCCGAGTCGGGGAACGTGCGGGCGATCTCGTGAACCATGGCTTCGGTTCCGATCAGCGCCACCTCGTACTCGGTGATGCCGGCGGTGATGGCGTTGCGGATGGCTTCGCCGCCCAGGTCGCCGATGCGCGCCCCGTGCTTGATGACCTCGATCTCCTCCCCGGACTTGATCATGCGTTGGCGCATTGCCGCCTGGGCCACGTCCACGAGGGTTGCCGACCCGAAGGCAGCCTGGATCTTGTTGCGGTTGTCCAGTGGCAGGGAGTCGTCCTCGACGCCGAGCCTGCGGACGGTGATGCCACGGGTGCGCAGCACTTCCTGGATGGCGTGGATGTAGTTGTCCCGGCGCCAATCCGTGTACACCAGGTTGTCGCCGTAGCTGCGGCGCCAGGGCATGCCGGCGTCGATGTTTGCCGTCACCGTTACGGTGTCGTCCTTCGTGACCACCATGGCGTAGGACCGGCCGAAGTAGGTGAACAGGAAGTCGGAGTAGTACTTGATCGAGTGGTAGCTCGTCAGGACGACGGCGTCCAGTTCCTTCTCTGCCATGATGCGGCGGAGGCCGCCCAGCCGGCGTTCGAACTCCGCGTCAGAGAACGTCAGCCTGACTTTTTCGCCGTTGTTGAGGACCTTGAGGCGGTCAAGCCGGGCGACGTCGTTGACGGCTTCGGATTCGGTGATGCTCATGGGTTTGTCCTTTCGTTAGCTTCCGGGAGGGAGCTGTCGCGTATCCAAGATCAAGCGAGTTGCATTGACTGCAACACTGTTGCACCAGAGTATGCGTGAGTAGTGCCATAGTCAATCCTCTGACTAACGGCGATGGCTCGGCAGTTCCTGATATTCCGGCTTCTGGCACCCCTTCCGGCTACCATTCATTGGAACCGCACCTTGTTGCTTCGAGGTGCATTCCGTTGCAGTAGAAGAGACGCGCGTCGGCTTTTTGTCTGTGGCGCTGCCGGCATCTGTTGACACCCCGTGTGATGGCTGCCATATTTTCAGTAGCGCTATGTGCGTCTTGTTGTGTATTACGCAATTCGCAGACACCGAAGCGTCGCAGTGTGGCCGAGGGTCTCGAATGGCAGGATCAAGATTTAGAGCCCCGACGAGTCAGCTGGATTGGCACTGGTGCCGTCACCCGCGGGTCCGCAGATTCCAG
>NZ_JCAXEA010000100.1:0-283 GCF_059759125.1 Arthrobacter sp. GQ119
CGTGACGAACGGCACCCGGGCAGTCTTGCCGGGGTTCAGGAAGGCCTCTTCCTCGGCGGCCATGCCGTCGCGGCGCAGTTCGTTCCAGGAGGTCACGGACCAGACGTCGGCGGAGACGCCCCAGTCCTCGGCCAGGATCCGCTGGGCTTCGATGGCCCAGGGAACCGAGACGCCGGAGGCAAGGATCTGCGTGCGCGGGCCGTCGATCTTGGCCGGCGCCAGCAGGTAAATGCCCTTGATGACGCCTTCAACGTCCAGCTCATCCGGCTCTGCGGGCTGGGTG
>NZ_JCAXEA010000101.1:0-279 GCF_059759125.1 Arthrobacter sp. GQ119
TAACGGCGCTCGAACTCCTCGTTGCCCGGGAATTCCGCTTCCTGGTCCACCGGAATCGTGTTCACATAGTCCGTGGTGGTCACCATCGGAACCCCGACGCTCTGCGCGCCGGCACGCTGCAGGAGACTGCGCATGATGTATTGGGCACGCTCGGTGCCCTGTTCCCTGATCAGCGCATCCAGGGACTCAACCCATTCGGCGGTCTCTTCCGGATCACGATCAGGCAGCTGGTTAGTCAACCCGCTGAGGATATGGGAGGTATCTTCTCCTGCAGCCACG
>NZ_JCAXEA010000102.1:0-270 GCF_059759125.1 Arthrobacter sp. GQ119
GCGGACCAGCTAGATGCCCGTTCCGTCGTGCAGCTCATGGTTGGCAAGGACGTCGATCTCTACGAGCACATACCCCGCGAACGCGGGGATCTTGTTCTGGAGGCCCGCGGCCTGAGCCGCGCAGGCGCGTTCGCGGACGTGGATCTGCAGCTGCATGCCGGGGAAATCGTCGGACTGGCCGGACTTGTGGGCGCCGGCCGTACCGAGGTCGCCCGCTGCATCTACGGCGTCGACAAGGCAGACGCGGGAACCATCGAGATGGGCGGGCGC
>NZ_JCAXEA010000103.1:0-270 GCF_059759125.1 Arthrobacter sp. GQ119
TCACCCCGGCCTCCTAAAGCCCCGGCTCCAGTAACCCCATAACCAATTCGATGACCCCGGGCCCCAGCCCGGGGTCATCGCTGTATGCAGCCCAGCTCTGTACTGATCCTGTACGGGCACACAGGATGCAGAAAGCAAAGAACCCCGCCGCGGCAGTGTGGGTGCCGTGGCGGGGTTTCTTTCAGCTGGAAGGGGCTTTGTTAGCCGATCTTGTTGGCTGCCTCTGCGTCGGAGAGGGGTGCTGCGCCGAGGTTGGCGCGGAGTTTGGCG
>NZ_JCAXEA010000104.1:0-252 GCF_059759125.1 Arthrobacter sp. GQ119
GAGCTGCTTTCAAAGATCGTAGGGAAGAGCCATTCTCAACGAGGATTAAGCGGTGACTGCCTTGAGCGCCTGGCGGAACCTGGACAGGCCGCTCTGGATCTCATCAGTGCTGACGTTGAGCGCCGGGATGATGCGGATGACGTTGCCGTGCGGTCCGCAGGTGAGGAGGAGGAGTTCTTCCTTGATGGCGGCCTGCTGGACGGCGAGGGCGGTGGCGGCATCGGGGGTGTTGTCCGGTGCGGTGAATTCGAG
>NZ_JCAXEA010000105.1:0-248 GCF_059759125.1 Arthrobacter sp. GQ119
GTGGCATTTTTGAAGCCGCCGCCGGAGAAGCCGGTGGCGCAGTAGATCCTGCTGTTCTCCGTGAGCCGGCCCAGCAGGGGATGCCCGTCCTTGGTGAAGAGGTCCGGGAAGGCGTCGGAGCGGACGACGTTGGGGAACAGGCCGGGGAAGAACTCGGTAACGGTTTCGGTCGTCTCCGCGATTTCGGCTGGGCTTAGCTCCCTCGGTACTGAGTCCGCGGAAGGTGCTGCAATGCCGCGCCCGTCCAG
>NZ_JCAXEA010000106.1:0-247 GCF_059759125.1 Arthrobacter sp. GQ119
GAGCTGTTCCACCGGGTGAACATGCAGGACTTCGATGCCTGCGAGCGGTGCCAGCCGGGCATGGCCTCCAAGTCCTACGCCAAGGGCGGCGTGCTGGTGCCCAGCGAGCACCACATCGGCGCTTTCCACGACTGGGTCCAGGAAACGGTCGGGGACGTGCCGCTCTCCGGAGAAGCCCTGCTGGGCCTCACCGCGGACACCCCGCCGCTGGAGGAACGCGCCGAAACCCTGCAGCGCAAAGAGACCG
>NZ_JCAXEA010000107.1:0-245 GCF_059759125.1 Arthrobacter sp. GQ119
CCGAGTTCGGCGTCGACGTTGGTCCAGTACTGGATGGCGCGTTCCTTGATGCCGGGGCTCTTCACGCCGCCCACGGCGCCGGTGATGGTGTCCAGCAGGCGGGCCTTGGCGGCGTCGTCGTAGACCTCGCGGTAGAGGGTGCCGGCCTGGACGAAGTCGCCGTCCTCGGCGTGCAGGGAGTGCGCGGCGAGGGTCAGTTCGCCGTCGTTCTCCCAGCCGCCGGCCGGGTTCTGCGGCTCGATGGC
>NZ_JCAXEA010000108.1:0-242 GCF_059759125.1 Arthrobacter sp. GQ119
ACGATGCCGTGCTTATCGGCCCGTTCCCGCAGGCCCTGCAGGAAGGCCACGGGGGTGGGGATGTAGCCGCCGTCGCCCAGGACGGGTTCGATGATGAAGCCGGCCGTGTCACTGGGGCTGCTGATGCTGACCAGGAGGTGGTCCAGTTCCTTCAGCGCGAAGGCAACCGCTGTTGCTTCGTCCCAGCCGTAGCGGTAGGCGTGGGGGAAGGGGGAAATGTGCACGCCGCCCATCAGCGGAGA
>NZ_JCAXEA010000109.1:0-240 GCF_059759125.1 Arthrobacter sp. GQ119
CCGGAAAAACACCACAGCCACAAGGCCGCAGCATCCCCGGTCCTGTTGCCTCAGGACCCAACAGTGTGCCAAACACTACCCCGCAACCCGCACCGGAAACGTTCCTGAACCCCGCACCCCTCCCCGAAGGAAAGAGCAACAGGATCCGTACTAACAACCGGTCCGTGCCACCAGGCACCTATTTGTTGATATTCCACCCATGAGCACCCGCCGCAGAACTTGCGTCTGCGCAACGGGCTG